>JASFBJ010000254.1 GCA_030149585.1 Desulfobacterales bacterium
AATCAGATCAGTTATTCCTTTAACAGAGTGTAAAAGAATTTCATCAGCTTTTTTAAACATATCAATCATTTTAGCATTTTTAGAGGCCAGCCCGCGTAATCGGTCATTGGGAATTGTAATGACTGTATCAGTAACATCTTTTAATTGTTTGATTCCCTTTTCAGCCTGTTTGGCTCTCTTTTTTCCTTCAAAAAAGAAAGGTTTGGTAACAACAGCCACGGTTAAAATTCCCATTTCCTTGCAAAGTTCAGCAATTACAGGAGCTGCTCCAGTGCCGGTTCCGCCGCCAAAACCAGCTGCTATAAAGACCATATTACTTTTTTCCAAAGATTTTTTAAGTTCATCAGAGTTTTCCAAAGCCGCGTCTCGACCAATTTGCGGACTGGCGCCGGCTCCAAGGCCTTCGGTCAGCTTGGAACCTAACTGGATTTTAATTTCAGCCCTGGAGATATCCAGGGCCTGAGCGTCCGTATTTGCCGAAATAAAGGTTACCCCCTGCAAATTACTGGCAATCATATTATTGACGGCATTACCGCCTCCGCCTCCAACACCGACTACTGTAATTTTTGCCGATTTTTCATTTTCCACATAACTAAACATAATTCCCCTCCCCTTTGTTTGATTATTTGCACATTATTTAAACATTTAATGCTGTTTTATATTTTGGCTGTTTTATATTTTTTTGTGAACCCGAAATACTCAAACCACATCTTTAAACCACTTTTTCATCCTGTTAATCAGGCTGTTAAATATATTTTTATCCCTGATTCTAAATTTCTTTTCAGGTTTATTTTTCGCTCCATATATCACAAGTCCTACACCAGTGGCATACATTGGATTATTGACAACATCCACCAGGCCGCTGATTCCTCGTGGTTTTCCAAGACGGGTGGGCTGACTGAATACTGACTCGGCCATGGGAATGGCTCCTTCCAGCAGCGAAGTTCCTCCTGTAATCACCAGCCCTGAAGTAATAAAATTTTGCATTTCAGCCCTGTAAATTTCCCTTTTGGTAAGGGTAAAAATCTCTTCCATTCGCGGTTCCAGAATTTCACCCAAAATTTGACGGGAAAGTTTTCGGGGCGGATGACCGGTAACGCCCGGAACCTCAATTATTTCACCTGAATTAACGGTTTCTGTAATACAGGTTCCATATTTTTTTTTGATCTTTTCAGCTTCAGCCTGGGGCGAGCGTAAACCATAGGCAATATCATTAGTTAAATTATCTCCGCCAAGTGCCAGCACAAAAGAGTGCTTTATATGACCACCGGAAAAAATTGCCAGATCGCTGGTTCCACCGCCCAGATCTAAAAGAGCAACTCCCAGGTCTTTTTCTTCCTGGGTCAAAACTGCTTCAGCAGAAGCTATTGATTCAAGAACAATATTACAAACATCCAAACCAGCCCGGTTAGCGCATTTTACAATATTATGAGCTGAGGTCACCGCTCCTGTAACAATATGAATTTTGGCTTCCAGCCTGACACCTGCCATGCCAACAGGGTTTTGGATTCCGGTCTGATCGTCAATGATGTATTCCTGCGGCAACACATGAATTACTTCCCGATCCATGGGGATTGCGATTGCGCGGGCAGCATCTATTACCCTGGACACATCCTGTCTGGTAACTTCAGAGTTCTTGACAGCCACAATTCCGCGCCCGTTAAATCCAGTAATATGGCCCCCCGCAATCCCGGCATAAACCTCTGAAATTTCGCAGCCGGCCATCAGTTCTGCTTCTTCAACTGCTTTTTTAATTGAATCCACCGTTGATTCAATATTTACGACTACCCCTTTTCGCAATCCAATAGAAGGGTGAGTCCCAATACCGATTATATTAATATCATTGGCAATTACTTCGCCTACAACAGCACATATTTTTGTTGTTCCAATATCGAGCCCTACAATGATATTTTCTTGTCCCTGCACCTTTAAACCTCCTTGGGTTTGCCTATTGTGGATGCTTCAACTGCCACTGGAGTAACTACGATTCTATTTAGATTGACCAGGTCAATGGAGTGGTACTCACCGAAATCCGGTTTTTGGTTAAAATATATGAGCAAGTGCTGCAATTTTTGATATTTGTCTTTATAGTTATTATAGCCGAGCTTGATAATTTTATTTTTTTCAAAGGCAAATATTGTCAGTCCCATTTGGTGATCAACTTTAATATGTGAGATAAGACGATTTGGCAGCACCCCCTGATCATTTTGCCCCAGTTTTAAAACATCCATAATAGCCTTAAAAGAAAGACCGCTTAATTGACCATTGACAGTCAGATCAACAAACCCAAGGCCGCTGACAACCGGCAAATTTACAGGATCATCAGGGCAGACCCTTTTGAAGATTTCGCCATTAATATTCAGTAAATATTTTCGCCCAAGGTCAAGTATGGCCAGTGGCTCGTTTTCTTTAATGCTAATTTTTATGGTATCTGGTATCTGCCTTATTACCTGGGCCTCTATAATCCATGGATGGGCCAGTAGTTTTTTTCGGGTTAAACCAAGATTTACCGCCAGAATATTAACCCCTTTTTGCAAACCAGCCTGCTTTAATACCTCATGCCTGGTAAGTCTGGAAAAACCCGAAACATTCAGGCATTTGGCATTAAAATAACCGGTCTGGGTAAAAATATCATATCCTAAAACCAGCACTGTGCTAAATAAAAGCAGGCAGAAAATGCCGATGCTGATTTTTATACCCTGAATCAGATAAATTCTGCCTCTGGCTGGTTTTTTCCCTTTATTTTTCCGATAATGATTTTTTCTGTTTTTTTTAGGAGCCAAGAATCTTCACCTCTGTTTCCAGTTTGATGTTAAATTTGGTTAAAACAGTCTCCACTATAATTTCTTTAAGTTTTAAAACATCATAAGAAGTAGCCTTGCCGGTGTTGATAATAAAATTAGCATGCTGGTTTGAAATTTTAGCGCCCCCGCATTTAAGGCCTTTTAATCCAGCCATCTCAATCAAACGGCCGGCACCATCTTTGCCGGGAGGATTTTTAAAAAAGCAGCCCGCACTGTGATCTGTTTTAGGTTGATTTTTGGCGCGTTGACCCATAACACGGATTGCATCCTTTTTAATTTTGGCAGAAGTTGATCTGCTAAGGCCAAAGCAGGCAGCCAGAATAACAGGTGGCTCTTTTGCAATTTTGCTACTTTGCTCCCAGCAAAACCTGCGGTAATTAAATTTAAGATGCTTTTTTTCCAGCACCCTTATCTCCTGGTTTGATGATAATAATGTTATATTTTCAATAATCTGATCCAGACTGTTATGCCCTGTGCCTGCATTCATCATAACCGCTCCGCCAACTGAGCCTGGTATTCCAAGGGCAAAATTTATTCCCGCCAGCCCCTTATGAATCGCCATTTTGCATAAAGTTTTCAAACGTGCTCCAGCCGGGGCCATTACCAGAACTTTATTCTCGTGCTGATCATCTGTTGAAATTTGAGTATCCAGCCTGCTTAAAGCAACTACAACACCCCGAATACCTGCATCTTGAACCAGTAAATTAGTTCCCTGGCCAATCACCGTTAGAGGCAACTGGTTTTGACGGGCGAATCTGATTAAAGATTGCAGATGCAATACAGTATTGGGCAAAGCAAGAGCGTCAGCCGGCCCTCCGATTCTAAAAGAGGTATGGGGAGCCATAGGCTCGTCAAATATAATCTGATTTTTTAAAAGAGCGCTCAACTTTTTTTTCAAGGCTGGATCAAATGACATTGATATTTTTCCTGAAACTATCTTATAAATCAGCTTTTTGGTTGCTTAAAAATTTATTTCCAACTTCCAAAACATTGCCTGCCCATAGTGTTATCAAAAGATCCCCTTTTTTTAAAAAAGTTTCAAGATGTGATCCCATATTCATTTTTGAAAAGGGCAGCATGAGGTCACCAAATTTATTATAGGGCGTTTGCCTTTAGCTGTATCAAGGCAAACCTTCAGCATTTAAGCTGAGCAAGAGACCCTCAATATGTGTTTGTTGCAGGTTTTATGACTACTTCTTTTGAATTTAAGTCAGGGACTTTGCATTGTTAACGCTTTAAAAAAGAAAAAATAATTTTTTTTCTAATAAATTTTTATTGCCTATTGACAAGATGAGGGCTCATATGTGTTATGCGTTTTGGCATAAAACTTGCTTATTTTAATACATTCTTTATTGTTGACAACGATTAAGGGATTAATTATGTTCGCTGATAGATAAAACAAGGGGAAAAGTTATAAAATCATTAAGTGCCTATAATGATAGTAATTTTTAGATTCCTAACCAAAGCTAATAAAATGATTATTACACACCAAAGAGAAAAATTGATAAATGCCATAATCTATTTCGCAAAAAATACTAAATATTGCGGAAAAATAAAAATCCTCAAGCTATTGTCTGAATTGGATTTTGAGCATTTTAAACAAACCGGTAAATCTGTTACTGGACTTGATTATTCAGCATGGCCTATGGGACCAGTTCCCGCAGTACTATTTAAAGAATTATCTGGAACAATGTGCCCAGATCTGGCAAATGCAATAAAAATTGTGCCTGCCGGCAAACTCCAACAGATTATCCCCAAAAAGAAGTTTATTTCCAAATATTTCACAAAACGTGAGAAGAAGCTTTTGTCAAAATTAGTTGAAATATTTGGAAATGCAACCGCAGAACAAATGAAAGGCTCCTCACACCGAGTGGGTGGCCCCTGGGATATAACTGTGAAAGAAAAGGGTTTACAACAATCTATTGATTATTTCATGACACTGGATGATAGCCAAGACAGTTTGTCCCGTGATGAAGTCGTCGAACGTGTTAGGGAGCGAAAGGAAATGTATCAAATGTTCGGAGCGCAATAATGAGTGTCCGTGGTGCTATCTATTACAAGCCTGCATTCAAATTTCACGATGGGGGTAACTCTGATAAATTAATATTATTATTGAACGCCCCAACCAATAATAATGATTATTTATTTGTGCCAACTACATCACAACAAAAAATACGTTCAAAAACTGTAGGATGTGTAAAGCATTATAGTGCTGGTGAGTTTTTTATCCCAAAGAGAACAACAGCTCTTAAACTTGACACTTGAATAATCTTGGCTGAATTATATCCTATCCCAGCCACATTGATACAAAACAACTCTGAATATATTAGACTGCGGGAAATAACACTTTCTCCAAAGCTTATGAATAAGATTATTGATTGCTTATTTA
>JASFBJ010000058.1 GCA_030149585.1 Desulfobacterales bacterium
CGGCCCGCCATCCCTTTAATAATTCTTTCCATTACCTTGTTCTGCTTTGGGAAAGAGGTGTTTAAAGCTCTTGGATTTCCTCTATCGTTACTCATTTTCATGATTCCTTTGCCAACTATGTTCGGTACCATGATTGGTGTACATCTGAAGTCGATTTCAACCCTATTGGGTGAAATGATTTTGCGATTATTCGGTGTATCGGTTTTTGTTGAAGGGAATGTTATAGACCTTGGTGTTACCCAACTTCAGGTAGTAGATGCATGCAGCGGTCTTCGCTATATTTTACCACTTTTTGCAATAGGCGTGGTCTTTGCCTATTTTTTTGAAAAGGCCAGGTGGAAACAATTTGTTTTAGCCATTTCAACTATCCCGATTGCGGTAATAACAAACGGCATGCGGATTGGAATAACAGGCATTCTTGCGCAGAAGTATGGCTCAGAAGTTGCAGACGGATTTTTTCACGGATTTTCCGGATGGCTTATCTTCATGTTCGCATTTTCACTATTATTTGTTTTTCACTTTATTTTAAGTCTTATCTTCGGTAAAACTCAATCCCATAATAAAACAAATATCGGAGATAAAAAAAGACCGGAAGGAATGAAGCCAAAAAAAAATACGATTCCCTTAGTGGTCTGCTCTTCCTTTTTGCTTTTTGTTGGTATTTTGAGTTATACGACAGCCGCCCTCCCTCCATTGAAGATTGAGGATGGGCTTTCAAATTTTCCACTGGCAATAAAAGAATGGAAAGGCCGATCAGTAAATATTGATCCTGAGATGATAACTGCATCAGGCGCGCAGGAAGCATTCAGCGCGACATATCTGGATATGTCCGAAGATATTGTTTCCTTGTATATTGGGTATCGCAGTTCACCTTTTCTTGAAAGTGAAAACTTTTTCCATAGTCCTTATGTCTGCCTTCCTTCTTCCGGCTGGAAAACCCTTATGATCACTAACCATAAAATAACAAACATTCCGCATTTTGGCTCTATTAGAGTTCGGAAAATGCTTAGTGAAAAAATTGGACAAAAACAATTAGTTTATTACTGGTTCCAGACCAAAAGCCGCACCTCATTTGATGTGAATATCAATCGCTTTCACTTGGCTTTACATGCCATTTTACGGGATAATACCCATGATCTTTTTATCCGGCCAATCACTCCGGTTAGGCCAAACGAAACAATTGAAGATGCAGAAAAAAGAATGGATCAATTTGTAAGAGATATGATGAGCGCTCTTCTTCAGTTTTTGTCTGAAAAACAAAGAAGGGGCACGATGCATCGTGCCCGTACTTCGATGAAGGGACGCCACGATGCATCGTGCCCGTACCAGAGGTCGGAGGGCAATTAGCCGCAGTCACACACAGACAAACGCTGATAAAAAAAAGCTTGGACGCGGATTGCCCCAGAACGATCTCCCTGAGCTACGGGGCCAAGCACGGATTAACACTGCATGTTTTTTTATGCTGAAAGAATCAAGGCAAAATATAATCTGTGTAATCTATGTGTTGCTGCAAGCGATCTGTGGAATCATAATGGTTAAAGGTTTTTTAAGCTGCTAACTTAAGCTGCGCCTCGATAATGTCCCACGGCATCTCTATTTTGTTATCTTGGGTCCGGCTAATCAGGTCAACACTTTCCAGCCGCCGCACGTCATTGTGAACGTTTTTATAATCGCGGCCCAGGGTTTTCGCCAACGCGCGTATGCTCATCGACCCGTTTGTGCGTAGTGTTTTAAGTAACGTCCATCGCCCTGGAGTAAGCGTCTTGAGCAGCGTCTCTATGTTTTCAAAATTTAATTGCTGCCGGGTTTCAATTTTCTTGCTGCGTTCCGCGCGTTTCCACGCGTCAATAAAGTCGCTGGCTGTGCATGTAGAATCACTGACTCCGATCTGGATTTTTTTTGTCATTTTTATTTCCTCCGCGTTTTTTTAATGTCGTTTAGAAAATCTGCGACCAGAGTTTCTACATCTGTAAATCGATAGAGTTCTTCATGGTTTCCAGTGTGCTTGTGATCGCCCTTACCAGTCTCGTTGTCGTAGCGCACTATACAAGTTCCGTCAGCAAGTCCATAATACAGGCGGTATTTTAGGCCATATGGTTTGTCAGCAGTTGTTTTGGGAAGTTGCCATAGGACCATTTCACGAATGGCGCCATCCGAATAGACAAATTTTTCTCGATAAATTAATTTTGCCCGCATATGGTATTATATGCCATATGGTATTATAGAAGTCAAGAGAAAAAAAAGAAATTATTAGCCGCAGATTAACACAGAAACGATAAAAAAAGATAACTCAACCCCTGTTCATCGAAGAAGCGGAGGTTTTGTTGTTTCTATTTTACTTTTTTTGATGGTTGGTGGCTTAATCTGGAATACCAGGAGATTGCCACCCGTTCAGATTCAGGGCGGAATAAAGAGTTTTCCGTTTGTTTTTGCAGATTGGAAGGGTTTATCCCAACAAATAGATCCGGATATTATCCGGATACTCTAAGTGATTTTACCATGATTTATATGTCCACACTATTTCTTTCTCTATTTATCACCATCACCCTGATACCCATTTTCAGAAAACTTGCTTTCAGGTTGAATGCCATGGATGTGCCGAATGCACGGAAGGTACATACGTGTCCCATGCCAAAGACCGGCGGTATTGCCATGGCGCTGGGGTGCTTTATTCCCGTTCTTCTCTGGGTGCCCAAAGATCTTTTGTTGAGGTCTGTGCTTATTGGGGCTGGAGTCCTGGTTATCTTCGGGTTTATTGATGATTTAAAAGGCATTAGTTATAAGCTGAAATTTACAGGGCAGATTATTGCCTCTTTGATCGTAATTCTTTACGGTGGGTTGAGGATCGAGTCTTTGGGAATGCTGCTCCCCTATGACATGGTGCTTCCGGGCTGGCTGGCTGTATTACTCACTTTATTTGTTATTATTGGCGTAACCAATGCCATCAACCTTTCTGACGGTCTGGACGGGCTTGCAGGCGGCGTTTCAATTCTGGGCTTTATTTGTATAGCCTGTCTTAGCTGCCGCGTAGGTGAACAGGTCATAGCCCTTGTGGCTGTGGCAGCTATTGGTGCGATTTTCGGCTTTTTGAGGTATAATACATATCCTGCGAAATTATTCATGGGGGATATAGGAAGTCAATTGCTTGGTTTTGTGGGTGTTACCCTGTCTGTTGAGCTCACACAAAAAAATGCTCCCTTGAGCCCGCTTTTGCCCTTGTTTCTGCTCGGGTTTCCTGTTCTGGATACACTTACCGTCATGGCCGAGCGCCTTAAACAAGGCAAATCTCCTTTTATGGCCGACAAAAAACATTTTCACCACAAACTTTTGCGCCTGGGTTTTTTTCATACTGAGACAGTTTTTGTTATTTATGTGCTACAGACCTTTTTAGTGCTTTCAGCCTTTGTGTTCAGGTACTATTCGGAATGGTTTCTTCTCATTTTCTATATCATCTTCTCCGGGGTTATTGTTACGGGATTTTATATTGCCGATATAACCGGCTGGAAGTTCAAGCGGTTTGATTTTGTGGACATTGTGATTAAAGGAAGGCTTCGTGTCCTAAAGGAAAAGGCTATTCTGATCAGAGTCTCTTTTAAAGGGGTGGAACTGGGCATGCCTTTATTGTTTTTGTTCACATGCTTTTTGCCTTCCAACATACCCAGGGTTTTTTCATTTTCGGCAATTGGCTTTATGACGTTGCTGATTCTCACCTGTTTAATCAACAGGCAGAGGGTTGAAGGTCTGTTGCGATTGGTCGTGTATCTTTCAATACCCTGTTTGATTTATTTGACTGATACGGATATGGCCGGCTGGGTTGGAGGAAGATTAAATCTTTTGTATAATTTTTCCTTTGGGATACTGGTTCTATTTGTCATATCAACACTGAAATTTACCAGGCGAGAAAATGGCTTCAAGCTCTCTCCAATGCATTTTATTATCCTGTTCATTGCCCTTTTTGTTCCCAATCTGCCTGGGGAATATTTCGGGAACCAGCCTGTGAGTCAGCATATGGGCCTGCATATGGGCCAGCATATGGGATTGATTGCGGTAAAAATCATCACCCTTTTCTTCAGCTTTGATGTGCTGTTGGAAGAACTGAGGGAAAAAACAAACAGGCTTGCGATTTTAACAGGAGTTGCTCTGGCAGTAATAGGAGTGAGGGGTTTTCTGTAATTTCAGGAATTATATAATTCGTCCTCGTTCCTTATTATCAAAGGCTGATCTAAATTCTTGACTATCTTCTACCGCAGCAGCATGATTTGCATCACTTTTATCGATATATGCATACCACATGCACTTGTATAGGCTTTAAGATATGGCTGGATGCCATCTATGAATCCTTTCCATACAAATACTTGTTATGCTTTTTAAAGACGCTTTGCGGCTTTTTTGTATACTTTCATATCTTCCCGTTTACCGACGGCAATTATCTGAACAAGAATTTTCTCAGCAACAATTTTGTAGACAATCCGAATTTTTTTCTTATCAGCATAGAGTTTTCGGTATCCTGACAAATCAATTCCCCGTTTGTTGCCCAGTTCATTGCCAAGGCCGGGTGTTAAGGATAATTTTTTAATCTGTTTGAAAACCAGGAGCCTTACACGATTATCCAGGTTGGCAATTTCTTTGGCTGCATCAGGATGGAAAAGTATTTTATATGTCATCGTTGTCCAAGCCAAACTCAGCTAATATTTGTTCAAAATCAACATATGCCGCTAAAGGGGTTGTTTCTCGTTTTTTTACAGCTTTATATATTTGAAGATGTTCAATAATATCGGAAAGTTGTTGAAGCCTTTCATATTCATCAATAGATAATATCACCACTTCTAATTTATTTTTTCTCATGACAGCAACTTTGTTTCTCTGGTGTTTCTTGATGCTGTCAAGGATGGAGCTGAAGTTTCTGACTATTTCAGTTGAACTCATCAATTCATCTTTTGTATAACCAAGCATGCTCGCCCCCTTGATACTGTTTTTTGCACTGGTAGATGTAATTTATTACAACTAAAGCATGTGTAGAGGTATGTCAAACAGTAAAAAAAAGGCGCCGCGAAATATAAAGCTCGTTCCTAAGCTTTTGCAAGTGTCTGGATGCCAACCCTGATAAAAAATAACCCCGCCAATTTTAAAAGGAGATTTAAAACTATGAAAAAAGTAATGACCCGCTATTTATTGACCTTTTTTGTTTTTCTAATGCTATTGCCTGCAGCCCATGCCGGTAGCAATGCCAATATAGTGCCGCCTGACGATATCCGTCCGCATGATTATATTCTTATGCCGCAGGCATTGCCTTGCATTTCCCATACTTTTCAAGATCACCCCGAGGTGTTGAAATTTACGAAAGAGCAACAAAAGGCAATGGAAGAAATTGCAAATTCTGCTGAGCATGTGTCGTTAAAAACCAGGGCAAAGGAGATCAGAGCAATTGAGTATCAAATAAAGAAGAAATTTTTTAGCGGAAAGGCAAGCAAAAAAGAATTGAGCCCGCTCCTTGATAAAGTTGCCGATCTCAGGATAGAACAAACCCTTAGATTCTTCGCAGTCCAAAACAGGGTAATCAATATGCTGAGTAAAGAACAATACAGAAAGGTGATGCGCATTATAACAAAATGAGGAACTATAAATACATTCACCGGCGTAAATTTTTAACTGGTTTGATTAAATGGGTTAAGCTTGGATTGTGGGGCGCAATACTTTATCCGGCTTTTGCTTTTGTGGTGCATAAGGTTCCGAGGCTGCCTGTCAGGATCAGGGTTCGCACAACACCGGGAGAAAATGACATTCTGACCGAGTCTGATTTTTTTCTTTTTCCGGATATTAAATCACCACGAGCTATTTCACGCAGGTGTACCCATCTTGGCTGTCGTATTAATTACAGCAGGGAAAAAAAACTCTTTATTTGCCCCTGCCATGACAGCCGTTACACACTGGATGGAAGAGTTGTTCGCGGGCCGGCCAAAAAAGACTTGCAAGAATTTCCGCTGACCTTCTCTAAGGAAGATGGTTATATAGTGGAACTTGATGATAATGCTTAAGTCCGGGTTTGGAGATTTGTCTCTGGCGAGTCTGCTTGTTTCCATAGTGTCAGGGCTTTTTGTTGCCTATCAGTACGATTATACGGCTGCTTATAGTTCGATAATTATAATGGAGAGTTCTCTTCCATATGGTGCATTTCTGCGATCTGTTCATTATTATTCAAGTCAAATATTTTTTATTTTTCTTTTAATTCACGCAGGCGAGTGCATTTGCCGCGGTATCCACCTGAATATGCCGGTAGTTAGCTGGATCAAGCTGGTGCTGACTCTCCCCTGTGCTATTTTGCTCCTTTTTACAGGATATATATTAAAAGGAGATATTGTTGGAGTGTCTGCCGGTAGAATTGCTGAACAACTTGTTTTGACCATACCTTTTATCGGAGATGTGCTGAACCGTTTTCTTTTCAGTTTGATGCATGATGGATTATATCGCGTTTATTTTAATCATATTATAGTACTGGGCTTAGTCTGCGGCTGGCTGTTGTGGAATCATTTAAAAAAGCGTACCCTCAAAGGGCATTATGTATTATTATTCATTTTTATCATGTTTGGCATTTGCTTTTTTTGTAAAGTTCCGTTAGATGCTCCTCCCAATGACGCGAAGGCAATGCTGGTCAAAGGGCCCTGGTTTTTTTTGGGTGTTCAGGAATTGTTGCGTTATTTTTCGCCTCTATGGGCGGGAATTATTTATCCATCAATTATTATACTTCTTTTAATGTTATTACCTGTTGCAGGCAAGAAATATAATGGTTTTTTCTTATCAATAATAATTTTTTTTGTGATCAGCCATATTTGCTTAACTGTTACAGCCCTTTTAAGATAAGGAACGAGGAGGAAAAAATTCCATGCGTGTTAGAAAGAACTTTATTTCAGGGTGTTCTCTTTTTCTTATTATAATGCTTTTAGCAGGGTGTGGGGGAAAAGAGGAAAGAAAACTAAAATTTTTCAATAAAGGCAAAGCTCTCTACGAAAAAGGGGAATATATAAAGGCCCGGTTAGAGTTTAAAAATGCCCTTCAAATCGAGCCTGAATTTGCTCCAGCCTATCATAAATTGGGTGAGTGCGAGGTTAAATTAAAAAATTGGCGTCAGGCATATGGGTTTTTAAATAAGGCGGTTGCTCTTGATCCAGATCTATGGGAGGCGCAGCTTTCCCTGGCCAAATTTCTTGTTCAGGCCAGGCAGGTAGATAAGGCAAAGGAAAAGCTTGCCATTGTATTGGACAAACAACCGGAAGACTCCAGAGCGCTTTTGCTAAAGAGCCTGATACTTATTTACGATAAAAAAGTAGATGAAGCTGAAAAGGTTTTAAGGTCAATTATAGAAAAAAATCCTGAAAAAACCGAGGCATATTTAGCCCTGGCAAGGCTAAAGGTAAAAAAACCAGGCGGGTCCGGGCCAGAGGAAATCTTGAAGTCAGGCCTGGAAAAAAACGAGAAAGATTCTCTGCTTTTGCTATCCCTTGCCGGTTTATACGTTAAAAAAAATGATTTTTCAAAAGCTGAATCAATTTACAAGAACCTGATAGAATATTACCCTGATAAAAAAGAGTATTTACTGGTGCTGGCCGATTTTTATTACAGGATTAAACAGAATGAAAAATCAGAAGAAATTTATAATAGCCTGATAAAAGATGAGCCCGATAATGCCGGCTACAGGGTTGTTTTAGCCAAATTTTATAATAAGCAGAAAAAGGCGGACAAGACAATTGAGGTTCTAAAAAATGCAGTGGATGCTTTACCCAAAGAGCTAAAGCTGCAACTGCTCCTGGGAGAGATGTATTTAAAAAATAATCAGGTGGAACAGTCTCTTAAAATTTATAAAGAGCTGGCTGAAAAGAACCCGCTCAAGCCGGAGGCATTTACAGCCGGAAACAGGATGGCCAGAACCTTTTTTCTTCAAAAAAAACCTGATTTGGCCATGTCTCAGCTTGATATTGTGCTAAAAGAAAATCCAAAGGATATAGAGGCACATTTATTAAAAGGCCTAATTTTCCTTGCTGAAAGAAAGGGACTGGAGGCTGTTGGCGAGTTTCGTGTTGTTGTTCAGGAAAACCCTGATACTCCTAAAGGATATATTTATCTGGCGCGTGCGCATCTGCTCAATAAGGAAAATGCCCTGGCTCTGGATACCCTGAAAAAAGCGCTAAGCATCAATCCACGGCATAAAGAAACACTTGATCTGCTTGTTAAACTTTTTGCTATGAACAAATCCTATGATGATGCCATTATTCTCCTAAAAGAAATCGCTGGCAAAGACCCTGAAAATCTTTTTGTTATCAGCCGTCTTGGTACTTTTTATTTGCTCAAAGGAAATCTTGAAGGGGCGCAAAAAAAATTCATGCAATTAAAAGAAAAGGCACCAAAAAATCCAGAGGGTTCTATAAAAATGAGTGCCGTGTATGTCAAAAAAAAGGATTACGAGGGAGCCGGGAGAGAACTTGATAATGCACTGGCGCTTCAGCCCGAAAATTTAAAGATACTGGCAAAGATTGTTGATTTGCAAATGTTTCTCAAAAGGCCTGAAAAGGCGTTAAGCAAATGCATGGATCAAATTAAAAGTGCCCCATCGGTAGAACCTGAAATACGCATGTTGATAAGCCGGATTTATGCTGCCCAGGAAAAATTTTCAATGGCCGCAGAGGAAATCAAAAAGGTAATCAGGCAAAAGCCGGAGTCTATTACCCCTTATGCGGCACTGGGAAGCCTTTATCTCAGGCAGGGTAAAATTGATCAGGGCATTGAAGAATTCAAATCAGCCCTGATGCTGAAACCTGATGCAGCCAGGGTGAAATTTACAATTGCCACCCTTTATGAGAAAAAAAATGATTATGATACAGCCCTTAAATGGTATGAAAGGATAGTAGTTGAACACCCGAAATTTATACCGGCCTTAAATAACCTGGCCTATACCTATGCAAGCAGGCATTCGTCTAAAAAAAATCTAGACAAAGCATTGAATCTCTTAAATGAAATCCCTGAAAAACTTTTGGACGCCAATACCCTTGATACCTTAGGATGGGTATATTATAAAAAAGAGGAGTATGCCAAGGCCATAGAGGTTTTAAAAAAGGCCGAATCCAAGGGCGACTCACCGGTTATTCAACTCCATCTTGGTTTAACCTATCTTAAAATGAATCAGACTATATCAGCGAAAGAGGCACTGGAAAAGGCATTGAAAGATGGGAAAGGGGTTTTATCGGAAGAGGATAAAAACCTGGCAAAAAAAGCCCTTCATTTCCCATAGGCTAGCAAAAAAAATAATACTACGGAAGTTCAATAGCCACGAAGGCTTTATAAGGTCAAAAAAACCTTAAGCTCTCGTGGCTTTTTGTTTTTCAGGAGAATGATAAGGTATTTCCCTGAAAATAAACTACCCTGTCAGAGGATCAATGAGGACATCCCATTTAGGCAGTGACTTTGAACGTTGAACTTTCCATCGGGTTTATTGCCACCGGGGTAGAGACGATGCATGCATCGTCTCTACAGGTCGAAATGTTGACAGATGAGTTTTATTTATAGAGGGTAGAATATTTTCAGTAAAGTCCCTAATTCGTCCTCGTTCCTAATCATGTCCCAAAAGAGGCCTATAAACCCAGAATAGTTTCCAGCTCTTTTAAGCTCGTAATATGATGTAATGCTTTAAGTGCATGGTTATTACAGGCAATAAATGGAATTCCAGCAGCTTTTGATGCAATCTGATCCAGTTCTGAATCCCCAATATAGATCATTTGATCCGGCTTGATTTTAAAATGATTTAATACTTTATTAAGCGGCTCTGGATGGGGTTTGGGAAATTTAACATCCAGAGCACAAATCACCAGATCAAAAAGATTTTCCAGGTTATGCTCTTCCAGAACACTCTCCATTGTGTCGGTACGGTTTGTGGCCACAGCAGTATGGTAATTTAAGCGCAATTTTTTTAGCAGACTGATCAGGTGTGGTTCTATTTTCATATAGCTGATAAACTGTTGGTAGCTTAATGATTTTCGATAGGTCTGCGCCTGTTCAAACTCGTTTTTATCTTTAAAAATATAAGCTATGGATTCGTCGGCCGTGTGCATATGGCAAAAGGAAAACTGCTTTTCTGTTAAGTCAGGGGCATTAAAATGAGACAGGATATCGTTATAATAGGCCCTGTTGGCTTTAGTTGAGTCAAACATTACGCCGTCGCAGTCAAATGCTACAACTTCTATTTTTTTCATAAGCAAAGCTTTATTGGTTTTTTTAGATAATTTTTCAGTCTAATTTTTTCTCAGGGACTATTTGTTTTTTTGGCGGATCAACAAGATAGCCATAAACACCTATTTTAATTCTTGGTTGAAGCTTATTGTCGGTATGCAGATAGATAGTGTCGGAATATCGCCCCTTTCTCTCTTTAATATTTTTTATAACCACCTTGTATCCTTTTTTACCATCTTTGGTGGTATTTATAAGGTCATATTCGATATTTTTACCGATTTTGGCATTATTGGATGTGATTCTAAAAGGGTAGTCCTTTATTGGGAAAATATTGACCTCTGTTTTAATTTTTTGTCCGACCAGACCATTAAGCCGGGCGTATCTTGGAGAAATATTGGCAAAACTGTTGACTTTGCCGGTTATAACCAGAGGGATTTTACCAGCCATGGGGTCATCAATATAAACTGTGGCGCTTTTTTTCAAAGTCCTGCCACCATAACCGGAGGTGTTTATTTTCAGGGTTATTTTATCCTCGCTCCCGGCGGGGATTAGCCTGGGATAGTAGGCTGCCGAGCACCCTCAGCCGGTTCTAACTTTAGTAATTTTCAATGGGCCCTTTCCCTTATTTTTAATGATAAAATCATGGGTAATCAATGTTCCTTCCACTACGGGCTCAAAAACATAGCGGCTGGCAGACAGTACAGCCTTACCAGGTGGAACTGTTTTTTTTGCTGCCTCAATAGTTTTTGGCTCTTTTTTTATTTGATCAGAAGCTGAACAGGGAATAACAAAAGTTGCAACCAGAAGTAAAACACCTGCAAATAATCCAAAATAAAATTTTATTTTCATTCTTAAAACTCCTTATCCCATCAGGTTTTCGCCTCATGGTCTAAAATAAAATCTGAAAATTTAAACAAAGATTATGTATGTTTGATCAATTATAATGTCAAGTAAGATTCCTGCCTTTAATTATTTTTTAAAATCAGATTGAATACTCACTTTTTTTAACAAAAAATTAATTTTATGCAATAACTCTGCCGTTCACACTATCAATCTTGACGAGATTGAACCCTGATAATTATAATATGAAGGTAAAATTACATTAACTGGTAGGGGTCAACATCCACTTTGATATTTACTTGTCTGTTTGGAGTAATTGAACTTTTGCCATATAATATCCGGTGAATAAAAAGGTGAAGGGTTGCGATCTGTTTACTTTTTAACAGAATTTGCCAGCGATATTGATTGGCTATTTTAGTAATCGGCGCTTCCAGAGGACCCATAATTATAATATCGTTTTTAAATTCCGACCGTGAAGTTTGCAGATAAGTACAAAGCTCTCCCAGTTGTATTGCCTGGCCGGCTGTTTTTTTCCGATCAGGACCGGAAATTTTAAGCTGAACCATTCTGGTAAAAGGAGGATAATTCAGTTTTTGGCGGAAACCTATTTCCTGTTTGTAGAATAATTTGAAATCCTGGGCTTTGGCAGCCTGGATGCTGAAATGCTGGGGCGCATAGGTTTGCAAAATAACCTGTCCTGGAGAATCTCCACGGCCTGATCGACCAGCTACCTGGGCCAGTACCTGAAAAGTCCGCTCACCAGCTCGAAAGTCCGGCATGCTCAAAGAAAGATCGGCACAGATAATCCCAACCAAAGTAATATTGGAAAAATCATGGCCCTTGGCAATCATTTGAGTGCCAACTATAATATCTATTTTTTGATTTTTAATTTTTTTCAGTATTTTTACCAGGGTTCCTTTTTGTGTGGTGGTATCTTTATCAAGACGGGCCACTCTGGCTGTGGGAAAGAGCTTGCTGACAGCGCTTTCAACTTTTTCTGTACCCATACCCAGTAACTTGATTTTTGAGGAACCACAGGTTTGGCAGGAGGTGTTTGTTGCACAACTAAAACCGCAGTAGTGGCATTTATAGCCGTTGATCTGACGGTGAAAGGTTAAAGAAATGTCACAATATTTACAGCGCAGGGTTTCACCACAGACACCGCAAACCGGAAAACCGGCAAATCCCCGGCGGTTGAGAAATAGCAGAGTCTGTTCCCCTCTTGCCAGGGTTTGGGTTATGGCATCATGTAAAACAGGAGAAATAAATCGGCCGGGCCCACCCCTTTCCCGGCTGCGACGTAAATCAACAAGGGTTATTTCAGGGAGTTGGCGTTGATTGATTCTTTTGCTCAAAGTGACCAGTTTTAGTTTGCCTTTTTGAACATTAAAATATGATTGAACAGAAGGAGTTGCCGAACCAAGCACAACTGTGGCATTTTCCTGTTTGGCCCTGACCAGCGCGATATCACGGGCATTATAGTGCAACCCCCCCTCTTGTTTATAAGATGTGTCATGCTCTTCATCCACTACTATCAGGCCGATATTGGAAAGGGGAGCAAAAATTGCGGATCTTGCGCCAATGACTATTTTAATCTGATTTTGTTGCATCAAAAGCCATTGATCAAAGCGTTCTCCTGTTGATAAACCACTGTGCAGTACGGCAATGCACTCACCAAAGCGAGCCCTGAATCGTCTGGCTGTCTGGGAAATAAGGGCAATTTCCGGTACCAGCACCAGAACAAAACGTTTCTTTGCTATGGTGGCTTCAGCAAGTTTAAGGTAGATTTCAGTTTTGCCGCTAGCTGTTACCCCAGCCAGTAAAAAAGCGCAAAATCCTTGTGCAAGAGAGGGTGTAATTGCCCCTATTACCTTTTGTTGCTCGTTTGTTAAATGAGGAGGTTTTGCTGCTTGAATAGGAACACCTAAAGGATCCCGGTAGACCTGTTTTGAAAAAATTATAACCTGTTCATCCTTTTGCATGGATTTTATCAGGCTTGGTGCACTATGAATTTTTTCTTTTAGCTGTTTAACTGATAATTCAAGTTCTTTTTGCAGAATATTGATAATTTTTTTTCTTGGCTCAGAGAGTTTTAATTTCTCAAAATCGCAATTTGCCGGAGACACATATCTTTCCATTTTAGGCCTGGCTGTCTGACCTCTTAATTTCCGGGTAATCAAGAGCCATTTTTTTTCTTCCAAAGTATGGATTAAAGCCGTTGATATGGTCTTGTCCAGGCGTTTTCGCAGCATGGAAAGCCCAAGGCTTTCTTTTTTAAGCAAAGTTAGTATATCATTTTCAAGAGGAGTGGCAAGACCCTGGCTTAAGGCTTTTTCCCCGATTGGAGTAATGGCTGCTTTGGTGGATTCATATAAAGTTAAGCCACCCGGCAAAGCGGTTTTAATCACTTCACCTATTGGGTGAAAGTAGTATTGAGCAATCCAGCGGAAAAAAGGGAGCATGGCAGGCGTAAATAGCGGCATATCATCCAAAACATCCAGAATCATTTTCAGTTTGTTGTTTTCAGCCTGTTTTTCAATTTTCAGGATATAGCCGGTTATTTTTTGAGAGCCAAAGGGAACCAGAACTCTTTTTCCAACCTGGGCCAAGGTAAGCATTGGGTGCGGAACACTATAAGTATATGTTTTAAAAACCGGCCGTGCCACGGCAATTTCAAGGGTTATATGGTCTTTTGTCATGGGCGCCGGGTTGAAAAGTCTCTTAATAATTGAAATCCATTTATTTTTGAAAATATTTAATGGAGAAATGCCATAAAGGCTTGTATAAAAAAAGATTTTACATTATATTTGTTGTTATGCAATAGATAATTCTAAAATAGAATTGCTGATCAAGACCAAGGATTTTCAGAAATATTTGCATAGAAAGGCCCAAAAGGTCTTACCAGAATTGCTTACGTGGCGGTATAAATATTGCATATCCTTTCAGTATAAAATTTTTAATTCATATCATTATTTGTCAAAATATTGAAAATAACCAAGGAGGAAAATATGCGAAGAATATCAACCCCATGCCTTATTACTTTATTAATCGGTGCTTTGCTGGTTGTGCCCTTTTCTGCAACTGCTTTTGCTCAGTCTCTGGAAGAGGATAGAGAAATTACTGCCGGCAAGATGGCAGCCGATGTCCTGATTGTCAGACCGCTTGGTATTGTTGCCACTGTTGTCGGGAGCGCCCTGTTTATTATCGCGCTTCCTTTTGCAGCACTGGGAGGAAATACTGAAGATGTATTTGAACATTTGATCAAAGAGCCTGCCAAATTTACTTTTCAAAGACCTTTGGGAGATATTTAGCAAGGAAATGGGGTCACCCATCAGGTTCAAGGCTGTTGTGTTTTAAGCGGAATGCTTAAAACACGGCCCCTGATCCATTCTGTTTTTTACAACCCAAAATTGACCCACCCTATAAAAATAATAACTCGCAAATTTGATCATATGTCACCCTATATCAGGATACCTGCAGCATTGCCACCATACCCGCATTCATATGTCACCTCCGATTTCATTATAAACTGCAATATCCGGT
>JASFBJ010000505.1 GCA_030149585.1 Desulfobacterales bacterium
CCCTGGTAAAACAGCTCTCAGGGGGGTTGAAAAGAAGGGTGATGATAGCGAGAGCTCTTGTTCATTCTCCTAAAATACTCTTTCTTGATGAACCTACAGTGGGCCTGGATGCCGGTATACGAAGGCGTATATGGGCGCTTATAAAGAGAATACAGCAGGATAATGCCACAATTTTTCTCACCACCCATTATATTGAAGAGGCTGAATTTCTTGCGCAAAGGGTGGCATTTTTAGACAATGGCAAAATTGTGGCCGTGGATACACCTGTAAATCTTATGGCAAAGATGGGTTCCTGGGCCATAGATAAACTTGAGGAAAATAATATGGAAACAGTTTATTTTAAAGACAGAAAAGAGGCAAACGACTATACATCCAAACAGGATGTGAGCTATACTCTAAGGCGTGTAAATTTAGAGGATTCATTTCTTGCGCTTACAGGGAAAAAAGTCAAATGATGCATGGATGTTTAGCAATATATTACAGGGAACTTCTTATAATGAAGCGGCGGCTTCCCAAAATGATCGCCACCATGTCTGTTTCACCACTTCTCTATATTATAGCCTTTGGCTATGCAATGGGCAGCGGTGTCAAAGTAGACGGACACACATATTTAGAGTTTCTGCTTCCGGGGCTTGTTGCCATGAGCAGCATGACCCAGGCATTTTCCATAGCCAGCGAGATCAATATATCACGTTTTTACTGGCATATCTTTGAAGAGTTTCAGGCAGCTCCCATAAATAATTTTGCATATGTTGCAGGAGAAGTGCTTGCAGGAATGACAAGAGCCCTGCTCGCCACATGCGTCATCCTTGTAATAGGCTGTTTATTCGGAGTTTTTTTGTCTATGAATCTTATGCTCTTGCTTGGGGTTCTGCTGAACAGCTTTGTTTTTGCATCCCTTGCAGTGGGCATGGCAATGCTTGTGAAATCCCATGCTGACCAGGCAATGTTTTCAAGCTTTGTAATTACTCCCATGGCATTTTTAGGCGGCACCCTTTTTCCTTTGGACAGGCTTCCTGTGTGGGCCCAGAAAATTTTATCCTTTCTCCCTTTAACCCACGCGTCAAAGGTTATCCGCTCCGCATCATTTGGTGAAAGCCCTGCTTTTTTATCCTATATTATTCTGTTTTTAACAGGGGCTGCTTTTATTTTCATTGCATTTTTGTGTGTTAACAAGGCAAGGGATTAACCAAAGACGGATATCTTTTAATTGGAAAGCCATAGCATTTTCTACTAAATTTTGCTATAAATTGAAACCTTTGCACAATGTTCAATTTCGTTCGAGTTCAAGAAAGGCTAAAATTTTAACCGCAGGAATACACTCCCGTATTTCGAGGATTAAAATTTTAGCCTGACGCCGAAATCGGGCGAAAGGGGCGTTGTGCAAAGGTCTCAAATTAAACGTGGGTTTAAAACAGATAATCAATCAGAAAAAGAAGAATATATAGATTGTTACATAATAACCCGATTTTAAAAAATGCCACAAGGCCAGGGGAGGAAGGCGTATTACAATACTCCGACGACCGATAACGCAGTGAATTTATTTATGTGCCGGTTTATAGTCTAATCTATTAATTTAGTCGTTAAAATTAAGGAGGTTCTTATATGAAAACCAGGAAAATAAT
>JASFBJ010000255.1 GCA_030149585.1 Desulfobacterales bacterium
TTTCAAGATCCCTGGCATCCTTTGTGGGAATAATGCCTCCGGCAATAATGGGAATTTCAACCTTATTTTTTTTAAGTTGCCCCATTAAATTATATATCAGTGGATGGTCAAAGGTCAAACTGCTGATTCCGATAATATCCACATCTTCCTGAATCGCCACCTGGGTAACGGATTCAGGTGTCTGCCAGGGGCCGGTATAAATTACTTCCAGGCCGGCATCTCTTAACATGGAAGTAATAACTTTTACTCCACGGTCATGGCCGTCTTGCCCAAGTTTTGTCATTAACACTCTTATATGCTTTTTCATTGATAACTATCCTTTCATTCAATTTATTGAAAACTTGACGGCATACCAAATCCATAAACATCTCTTAAAACACCAACCATCTCACCTCGCGTGAGATAGGCCAGGGCGCCTTCGATAAGCAGCTCGAAAATATTGCCATGACCGGTTTCAGCCGCCGCCCTTAGATTGTCAAGGGCTGTTTTGGCTTTTTGCTGATTTCGTTCTTTTCTGAGTTTTTGGGTTCTTGCGATTTGCTTATCAATTAGAGCTTCATTAATGGTAGCCTGGGGAGGTTCCTGATCCTCGTCTTCCTGAATAATATATTTGTTAAGGCCCACTACAGTGCTTTCTTTTGTATCGACATTTCTCTGATGAATAACAGCCGAGTGTAAAATTTCAGTCTGGGGAAAACCCTTTTTAATTGCTTCCATCATTCCGCCCAGTTCATCTACTTTGCTGATAATTTGCAGTATTTTACTTTCAACTTCATTTGTAAGTGTCTCAACGAAATAGGAGCCGCCCAAAGGATCAATTACATTGGCTACCCCGGTTTCCTCGGCTATTATATTATTGATGTTAATCGCGATTCGCTGTGCTTCGGCTGTGGGAGACCACAGCGGTTCATCAAATGAGTCGGTGTGCAAAGATTGGGTTCCACCCAGGGCAGCCGCCAGGGTATGAAACGCTGTTCTTGCAATATTATTCAGAGGCTGCTGACGGGTCAGGGCGACTCCGGTTGTTTGGCAATGAACTCGAAGCTGCCATGATGCTGGATTTTTGGCGCCAAATCTTTCCTTTACTATTTTAGCCCAGATCCTTCTGGCAGCTCTAAATTTGGCTATAGACTCAAAAAAATCATTCTGGACTGAAAAAAAGAAGGATAATCTTGGAGCAAAAGCATCAACATCAAGTCCGGAATCTATTAATTTTTCAATATAATAGATTCCGTTTGCAATGGAAAAGGCAATTTCCTGAACAGGTGTTGCCCCTTGCTCTGCCATATGTTGACCTATAATACTTAAGGGGTGATATTTTGGTACATATTTTGTGCAAAATTTAATATGATCAACCAGGCATTTTATATGAGCTTCCAAGGGCAGAAGAATGAGCTGATGCAGGGAAATCCAGTGAGACATAGAATCAGCCTGATTGCTGGTGCCGTTAATTTTATGGAGAGGAATGCCCTGTTTTTTTGCAAGTGCAAAATAAAGGGCAGCGCAAATACATGGGTTACCATCATTGAAAGCCGTGCTTACCTTTTCCAGAGAAATTCCGTCAAAAGCAATTTGTGCATCCAGTAAAGAATCAATTGTACTGCCGCAGCGGCCTACAGTCTCTTTTGGGATGGCATCTGAATCATAGCCGCGCATAGCTGTATTACAACAGGGGATAAAACTGATTCCGGTTTGACCGGATTCTATCATGGATTTTTGTCTTTCATTAAAAAGTTCAGGGGATTGCTGCCCAATGAGAAAGCGTTTAGTCCATATACGGCTTCTGTACATGGTCGGAAAAATTCCTCTGGTATAGGGATATTGCCCTGGGTATCCTATTTCCTGATTATTATTGGATTTTTCTAAATCTTTTGCTGTATATAATGGTTTTAAGGGAATTCCTGATTCTGTTTTAAATTCATTTTTACGTTCAGGAGCCTTTTGGGTAAATTTTTTATAATTATCAAGATATTTTTTTTCATCAATCATATTTTCTTCAGGCATATTTTCTTCAGGCAGTTTTTCTTGAGTCACGGTATTTTTTCCTTTCAATTTAAGTTTTCGATCCTGTTTTTAATATTGATCCTGAGGCAAAAATCATCTGCAAAGCTGAATAGGGATCCAGAGTACCCTCAATCACGGATTTAGCTGTTTCCCGGATTTTGGAATCTGATTCTAATAGTTTTTTCCACTCTGCCAAAGCAATATCTGCAAAAATTTCGTCAAACTCTTTTTGTCTTCTCTCTTTTAGCCTGTTTTCCAGAACATTTTTATGAGAGCTGCCCTTATGTTTGATAATTTGCTCAACAAGTTCATCAATTCCAAGGCCGTCTATACATTGGGTAAGCAGTACCGGCGGTATTTTTTTATCTTCTTTATAGTTCATTTGCAGGGTAATCTCAATCTGAGCTGCAAGTTCACCAGCTCCTGGACGATCTGATTTATTTATTACAAAAATATCTGCAATTTCCATCAAACCTGCCTTCATGGCCTGAATACTGTCGCCTCCTTCAGGAACCAATTCAACAATCACCGTGTCGGTAGATTCTATAATATTCACCTCGGTCTGCCCGACACCCACGGTTTCCACAAGTATATAATCCATTCCAAAGGCGTCCATTAATTTTACGACATCCTTGGTAGCCCTGGAAAGACCGCCGAATTCTCCCCTGGTAGACATACTGCGGATAAAAACTCCTGAATCAACATAATGATCCTGCATTCTGACTCGGTCGCCCAGGAAAGCCCCGCCGGTAAACGGGCTTGAAGGGTCTACTGCTATAACGCCTACTGTTAGATCTCTGGCTCTGAGTATCTTTATAAGTTGATTTACCAGACTGCTTTTCCCGGCACCAGGAGGTCCGGTAATGCCGATGCAGTGAGCCCGCCCAAGTTCAGACTGGATTTTAGGAAGAAATTTGGCCATCATACTTGGTTCGTTTTCAACTACGCTGATTATTCTGGCTAAAGCTATCTTGCTGCCTGCCAAAAGATCTTCAATAGATTCTCCAGTGTAGTTTTTAGCTGCTGAAAACAGCATATTTATTCCACCTTTTTATAAAATACAAAATTAATTAATAACCAAAGGACGACCAAAACCGTAAATCTCTCTTAGTTTTGCAATGATTTCACCGTTGGTCAAATCAGCCTTGATTCCATCTACTACTGCTTCAAAAAGGTTTAGAGAAGGATTTTTGGCAGCTTCATCAAAATAATGTAAAGCATCTTGAGCCTTGGCCTGGTTGCGATTTATCCTAAGAGATTTTATCCTGTTTATATGTTTTTCCACCGCAGCCTGATTTGGCTTGGTGTGAGTGGGACGGATATCTAATTTCCGATCAATTTGATATTTATTTAATCCCACAATAACACGTTCTTTTTTTTCAATCATTCTCTGATTTGTATAAGATGCATTGCCTATTTCTTTTTGGATATAACCTGTTTTAATAGCTTCCAGCATACCTCCCATGGCATCAATATTTTTAATATATTCCCAGGCTTTTTCCTCCATTTCATTGGTCAGCGATTCGACATAATAGCTGCCGCCCAAAGGATCTATAACATCTCCCACGCCGCTTTCCTCAGCAAGAATATTCTGGGTCATTAAAGCAATTCTTGCAGCTTCTTCACTGGGACTTTGCAAAGCTTCATCATAGGCATCCGTATGCAAGGATTGACAACCTCCCAGAATTGCACCTAAAGCCTGGACACATACCCTGGCAATATTATTTAAAGGTTGCTGCCTGGTAAGTTCCGTTCCTGATGTTTGAGCATGAAATTTGAAAAGCTGAGTTCGTGAAATTTTAGATTTAAAACGCTCTTTTAAAATTTTGGCCCAAATACGCCGGCCTGCTCTGAATTTAGCGCTTTCTTCAAATAAACTGATGCTTATATCAAAAAAGAATGAAAACCGTTTGGCAAATGCATCCACATCCAGGCCGGCTTTAACGCATTGATCTACATAAAATATAGCTGAAGAAAGAGTAAATGCAAGAGCCTGCAGGGGCGTGGCCCCGGCTTGCTGCATGTGCTGTCCCACAATGCTTAAAGGATTCCAGCCAGGCACTTTTTCAGTGCAGTATTTGATATGATCAACCAGAATCCGTAAATGTCCTTCCAGGCCAAATCTGAAAAACATATGCAATGAAACATAATGTGAGATAAAGTCTGACTGGTTACTGGTGCCGTTAATAGCTGTTAAGGGAATCCCCTGCTTTTCAGCTAAAGCAAAGACCATCGCCGGCCAGGTAAAAGGACCGGCATCATTGCAACCAATACTGATCTTGTCAAGCGGTATACCTTCCAGGGCAATTTCCATATCCACCAGGGCGTTAATTGGAACCCCGGTTGTTCCAACCAGCTCTTTATCTACCTGATCAACGTCAAGTCCTCTGAAAAACGGACTGTCAGGTGCGATATTCAAGGCTGTCTGGCCGGCCTTGATAAGTTCCTTTTGACGGCGATTAAAGACTTCAGGGCCTTCAAAACCCAGCAGCAATCGTTTATTCCAGAAAGCTGTGCGATACATTCCTGTATAGATTCCGCGGGTGTATGGGTATTCACCAGGAAATCCTAATTTGGCAATATAATCGTCATCTATGTTTTTTGGAGTATATATCGGCTTTAGGGTCATGTCTGACAGGTTCTTAAAATCTTTTTTGTTTTCAGGCCGCATTTCAAGGGATTTTTTATAACCTGCTTCCCATTCGGCAATTTTATTATTTGAAGTACTCAATGTATATGTCTCCTCCCTAAATTTTTAAATGCAATTTTTATATTCGGGTTTTATATTCAACTGCAGTGGAACTAATAAATTCAACTATATCATCGAGTTCTGAGCCGGGATGAAAAATACCAGCAACCCCGCACTCTTTGAGCATTTTTTCATCTTCATCCGGGATTATGCCTCCAAGGACCACCGGAGTATTATTTAAACCCTTTTCTTTCAATGCGCGAATCAGCTTGGGAGTCAGCACATGGTCATAAGCCAGAGAGCTGATCCCGATAATGTCGATGTCTTCCTGCAAAGCTGTTTCAGCAACCCCTTCCGGAGTTTGCCAGGGGCCGGTATAGATAACCTCCAATCCTGCATCCCTTAACGCACGACAAACCATCCTGACTCCCCGATCATGCCCATCCAGACCTATTTTAGTCATTAGAACACGTATTTTGTTTGC
>JASFBJ010000506.1 GCA_030149585.1 Desulfobacterales bacterium
TGATGCTTGATGTTAAAAACCGAATCATAGGCACCAATATAGTATCTGTCGGTTCAGTTTCTTCGTCAACAGTGTGTCTGCGAGAACTGTTTAAGCCTGTTATTTTGGCAAACAGCGTTGCTTTGATTGTAGCGCATAATCATCCATCAGGTGATCTTCAACCATCGAATGAGGATAACAATATCACTAAATGGATTTTTATTGGAGCTCATCTATTGGGCATAACGTTGCACGATCACCTAATAGTAAGCACTGAAAGTAAAAATTTTTTCAGTTATGCTGAAAATAATATTTTAGAAAAATATAAAGAAAAAGGTCTTGAAAAATTAAAGGAGTTTTAAAATGTCTCACGGAAGAATTTTTATAATAGCAGATAGAGATAGTTTGCAAGAGGACAACCATTATTGCCCTTTCGATGAAGTGACCATGAAAGATTGGATTTCGGGTTGCGACTATGTTTGTCGTCAGGATAATCTTGATGACTTCAAAAATGACCTGGAATGGCTGGCAAAGTCGGCTAATACAAAAATAAAGACTGTAACTTTAACAGTTAATGGTGAAGAGATATTAACCGGTGTATTTGACAATGAGTTTAAAAATGCACTGACTAATGCTCTTACAAAAGAGAAACAGCAGCGATTGCAGACTGTCCGTGACGAGATAAACAAAGAAAACCCGGATATGTGGCAAATTGCACACACAGCTTATAATAACAGTTGCTTCTATTTTGCATTCACGCCCGATATGAGCTTCGAAAACGAGATGGGGGCGGTTGATTGGTTGAATAAAAACGAACCTGCATCTTGGTATATAACAGAAATTTACGATTATCATACATAATCAAATAACAGACAAATAAATAAAAACAGCAAGTCAATCATAATCAAAAAAGGAGTGTTAACCATACTGGTTCACTCCTTTTTTTGTTGTGAAGGAGAAAATAAAAAATGGAAAACGAAAAAAAAGGCTATTCCTGGCCAGCATCAGCATTAACAGTAAAAGAAATGGCGATTTTGGTCAAATGGAGAAAAAAAACGGGTACACCGATAACCAAACTACTGAGACAGTCTGTTACCTGTATGGACAGAGAAAGGAAAATCTAATAATGGCAAGATTAGCCAGTCAGGAAAAAATGGGCTATTACCCCACACCCATCAATGTGGTCGAGGATTTAAAAAAAATAATAAATATTCAGCCTAAAGCCAGGCTGCTTGATACCTGCTGTGGTGAAGGTCAGGCTTTAAGCATCATCGCAAAAGGAACCCAGGCAAATACTTTCGGCGTGGAACTCGACCGGCAACGGTCTAAAAAAGCGCAGGAAGTCCTGGGACAAACTGTTTGGGGCGATGCGCTGTATGAGTTCCGGGCATCTGAAAAAGCTTTTGGCTTACTCTGGCTCAATCCTCCTTATGATAATGAGGAAGGAGACTTGGAGCAAAAGAAAGAACGTCTGGAAAAACAGTTCCTGGCAAAACATTGGGGCTATCTTCAAGATAACGGGGCGCTGGTTTACATCATCCCTTTTACGGTTTTGAAGAAAGTGGCATCTTTTTTTTACAGAAGATGCACAAACCTGAATGTCTTGTCCTTTCCGTGGTCGGACTATCAGAAGTTTAAACAG
>JASFBJ010000256.1 GCA_030149585.1 Desulfobacterales bacterium
GACGCAGAAGACACAAACATAAAGACGGACGATACAAGGTATCGGGGGCGGATAGCGAAGAGTGAACAAACCCGGGATGGACATTTGGAAGTCTTAGCGGAACATAATACCGATGTTCAGCGATGGATTGCTGAACGGGAAGGTGGGGAAGTGAAACCTTAGCGACCCACTGCAGGGAAGGTGAAGCAGGGTATAACGTTTTTCTGGAAGGAAATATGGGAGACTCACAGAAGTCACAAACCATCTCAACGGAAAACCAGAGAATTGCGTCGCAGGAAGCTTATAATATTTAAGCACTTGCAGGTAGCAAAGTTATGCGCCAATCGGGGTGTCGCTTGATTGGTTTCTAATTCGGTAAAAAGAATTAGAACCGAGGAACCGTATGAGGGAAAACTTCACGTACGGGTCTGTAGACTTCGTAACTTCGGGGGACGCCCTTTACATTTATAGTTTCCAAATGATGGTTATTGTGCTATGGTTTAATCATGCTGCGAAAAGCAAGAATAGATGCGCCAGGTGCTTTCGGCTGCTGGGGAACAACTGGAAAAGCACTATAGATTAAATGCCAAAGGCTATGACCTTGAAAAGCTTGCATCCAGGGTGTGTGATACTATGCACATTGAGCCAGCCTAACTTTGGGCGTCAGGCAAAGAGGGCAAACGGGTTGCGGCAAGAAGTTTATTATGCTATTCGGCGGTAAGAGACCTTGGTATGGGTATGGCTGAAATAGCAAGGCGCTTGAATCTCTTTTTTGGCAGGGGTGAGCCAGTCAGTAAAGCGAGGAGAGACAATATTACAACAAAAAAGCTACAATCTCATCGATCCTTAAGTCTAAAACTGCAAATATGGAAATGTAAAGGGCGTCCCCAAACTCATGAAACTGGAATATTTTATAGAGACTCTGGAAGAGGAAGTCGCAAATTATCACACTCCTGTTATTGACCTGATCGCAGTACAGACCCGTGATCCTTTTAAAGTACTTGTGGCAACAATCCTTTCAGCCAGAACCAAAGATGAAACCACTGCCGGGGCCTCTCGCAGGTTATTTAATGAAGCGTCTGATATTTATGACCTTGCCTGTCTGAGTGAAAAAAGAATTCGTGAATTGATCCGCCCGGTTGGATTTTTTAATAATAAGGCAAAATATCTTTCCAGGCTTCCAAACGCACTAAAGCCTTATGCCGGCAAGGTGCCGGATAAGCTTGAGCAGTTATTGGAATTGCCTGGGGTAGGACGCAAAACAGCCAACCTTGTTTTATCAATGGCATTCGGCAAACCTGCCATATGTGTTGACACCCATGTGCATCGCATCATGAATCTCTGGGAATTTGTAAATACCAAAACTCCAGAGGCTACTGAAAAGGCTTTGCGCAAAATATTACCCATCCAATACTGGATCAAAATTAATTCAATTCTGGTAACCTTTGGGCAGAAACGCTGTAAACCCGTGGCTCCCCAATGCGACATATGCCTGTTTGAAAAGGATTGCCCAAAAATCGGTGTAACTCCAAGGCAGATAAAAAATGAAGGTACTGACAGTATGAAATTGATTTCCTGGAATGTTAATGGACTTAGGGCAATTGAAAAAAAAGGTTTTATTGATATCATTGAAGAGTCAGGAGCTGATATTTTTGCAGTGCAAGAGACTAGAGCCTGGCCCGAGCAACTCTCAGATGAACTTAAAAATATTAAGGGGTATTTAAGTTATTTTACAAAGGCCAGAAAAAAAGGTTATTCAGGGGTAGGGGTCTATACCAGAAAAAAGCCTTTGAATGTCAATATTGGTATTGGAAAGGATCAATTTGACGATGAGGGCCGAGTAATTACCATGGAATTTACAGATTTTTTTCTGATAAATGCATATTTTCCCAATGCCCAGCATGGCCTTAAGAGAATTGATTATAAAATTGAATTTAATATTGCACTATTTGAATACGCAAAGAAGATGGCTGACAAAAAAACAACTCTTATTTGTGGAGATTTTAACGTTGCCCATAAAGCCATTGATCTTGCCAATCCCAAAGCCAATGAAAAAAATCCAGGGTTTTCCATCAGGGAAAGAAACTGGATGAGCAAATTTATCAATGCAGGCTGGGTAGACACATTCAGAGCGTTTAATCAAGAGCCAGGGCAATACTCCTGGTGGAGTTATCGTTTCAATGCAAGAAGCAAAAATATAGGTTGGCGGATTGATTATTTTATAGTTGATGCAAACAGCAAATCAAAGCTTCGCAAGGCTACCATATTAACTGATATCTTTGGTTCTGATCATTGTCCTGTGCAGGTTGAATTGCTCTAAGGGTCACGGAAAGAAATAAATCCACAAAATTGCGCCGGATGTTGGTTTGTCTACAAGGCACATCCACCGGCGCATATCGAGATACGTGCCGGTGGATGTAACGCAGTAGACGAACCAACAGACAAGCAAGGTGTGGATTTATTTCTTTCCGGGGGACTTAACTCATTGATTCCATGAAATCAATCCAGATGGGCAGGGCTGCACTGGAACCTGTCATCTTGTGTCCAATGGAAAGATTGCTGTCAAGGCCCACCCAGACTCCCACCGCTGTTTTATCATCAAATCCTAAAAACAGTGCATCAGCATAGTTATTGGTGGTTCCTGTTTTGCCGTAAACAACCCGCTTTATTTTCATAGCGCGCCTGCCGGTACCTTTTTCAATAACCTGGCGGAGCATGGCCCGGATATTTTTGCGAACGCCTTCAGTTAAGACTTTTTTACTCAGCCCGGCCGGCTCTATCAAACGGGTCTGTTCTCTGTCGATTATGCGGCTAATACAAACCGGAGTATGCTGGATACCGCCTGCCAGGGTAGCATAGGCATAGGTCAGCTCCAGCAAGGTGACTTCTGAAGCACCAAGTACCGATGGGTAAAAAGGATGAATATTGCTTTTGATACCAAGGTCATGGGCTGTTTTGATGATATTATTTAAACCCACCTGGTGAGCAAGATTTACGGTTGCAGCGTTTAAAGAGCGAGCCAAAGCTTCTTCAAGAGGCACAAAACCATTATAGTGATTATTATAATTTTTAGGTGTCCAGCGCTTTTGGGGAATATCAGGATCATAGGTGATTTTTTTATCTTCAATAAGGCTAAGGGGGCTGATTCCCTGTTGCAGGGCAGTTAAATATACGATTGGTTTAAAAGCTGATCCTGGTTGCCTTTTTGCCTGAATTGCGCGGTTGAACTGGGAGTCCCAGAAATTATTGCCGCCCACCATTGCTTTAATCCTGCCGCTTTCAATATCAACTGCCAACAGGGCTGCCTGGACCTGACTGTTGGCACCTTGCTGTTTTAATCGGATTATACCGTTTTGAACAGCCTTTTTTGCGCTTTCCTGCATTTTAAAATCAAGGGTTGTGTAGATATTGAGACCAGAAGTATAGAGACGTTCACCATAACTGGTTTTTAGATAATTTTTGCAATAATTGATAAAATAGGGGGCCTTATATTTACGGCCATGATATTTTTCTGGAAGTTTGCTTTTAACAGCCCGCTCATACTCTGTTTGTTCTATAAAACCTGTCATCAACATTCTTTTTAGCACATGATTTCTGCGCTGCAATGTTTGCTGCGGGTTTTTAAAGGGGGAGTATTTTGAAGGAGCCTTTAATAAAGCCGCCAGCATGGCAGCCTGGGGCAGATCCACCTCTGTAATGGTTTTTCCAAAATAGGTTTGAGCTGCGGCATTGATGCCATAGGCTTTAGCACCAAAATACGCTTTGTTGAGATACATCTCCAAGATCTCATTTTTTGTATATATGCGTTCAACTTTTAAGGAGAGAATAATCTCTTTTATTTTACGGGTGATGGTTTTTTCCGACTTTAAAAGAATCATTTTTGTAAGCTGCTGGGTAATGGTGCTGCCGCCTTGCAGGTATGATCCTTCTTTAATATCAGCATAAAGAGCGCCGATGATACGAATTGGATCTATACCGGAATGCTGATAATAACGGGTGTCTTCCACAGCAATAAAGGCATTGATAACATGGGATGGAATTTTATCGTAAGGCACCAGGGTGCGGCGCTCAACAAAAAATTCGCTTAATAGTTGACCGTCATCTGAAAAGATTTTTGAAGATTTATATGGAGAGTAATCCTTTAGAAGATCAATATTAGGAATAGTGGAAATACACCAGAAAATATATCCTGAAACCACCCCGATAATGAGAGTAATGAGAATCGGCAATAATTTACCGAACCTGCGCAAAGAGTTCAGCAGAAAGTAAATGCTCAACCAGCTTGCCGCAGATGTTGTTTTCTCGTCATTTAAATTCACATCAGGTAAATTTACGTCAGGGTTTGAAAACAGGTTCACAGGTGATTCTTTAAAAGGATCGCCATATACAATCGGAGCTGAACCCATATCATCTTCTGCCTGCCCATTTGGATAATTCATTTAAATCTCTTCTTCAGCCATGGCCATCATAAGGGCTCCGGTTGCGGTTGTCTGAAGAGGATTGGCTGCAAGGATCACATCTGAAATTTTGATTGGAAGGTCAACATTATCAAGGGCTTTGACAAATTTTTCACGGCTGCCCCGCGGCATGACCGTTCCCCCGCTTATAACAAGGGGCAAAGCATTTGGAAGGCTGACCTTTTCAGTTGTACCCAGGACATCCTGAAGACTTTTTGCCAGGTCCGCAAATAGATTATCATAGTAGATATGCAGCCCTGTCTCTATTCTGTTACGTGGTTCTAACGACAGGTTGAGTTCCTGCTCCTTGATAACTTTTATTTTAGTTGCTGGTTCATTTAATGAGCTGCCGACCATATTATCAATAAAATCTCCGCCCTTTTGAATGCTGTAACTGACAACAGGAATAGAAAGATAGGCCAGGCAGATATTACACATTCCACCACCAAGGCTGATTCCGATTCCAGAAGAATTATTATCCGCCAGCTCAGACATGATAACCGTCAGACCCTCATTAACCGGCTTTGGGTCATAGCCCAGATTTTTCAGATTCATCTGCAAAATCGATTCATGATAAACAACTGAATCCGGCTTACCCACAGGAGCCCCGGGCACACTGAACCAGATTGGTGTATCCGGATTTTCAGGTTCTGGAATCAGTTTTTTCAAAATAGCCATCAGAACATTTATTCCATCCATTTCATTAGGATTTAACAGACCGTTTTTTATTGGTCTTTTGG
>JASFBJ010000507.1 GCA_030149585.1 Desulfobacterales bacterium
GACATAGTCATGTCCTTTTGCCCTGCTGGTTTCATCCATGCCGACAACTGTCAGGCCTGAAAAGTCTTCATTCTTTCGTGCCATATCAATATATTTTTCAAGCATTCGCCATATCTTGTTCTTGTTTTCATTGATCACACCACAAACGGTGTTTACAGGCATATGTGCGCAAAGCTGCATAATTAGAGCCTCAAACAGCAGGGTAAATCCAGGACTCTTGCCTGCCCATGGCGGATCTATAAGTTTTATTTTGTCTTTGTCATATTTTATTCGCGGTGTCCGGCAATGGAGGTAACTTTCATGCTGAAAAAAATTTAAATGACGCCAGGTCTTATCCACGGTATCGTAGGCTTTATATGACCCATCATAACCGGGTTTATCGACTTTGAATGTGCTGCCTCTTCTAAAGTCTACGTATAAATCAAGTCGTTTTTTGGCAGGGTCAAATTTAACTTCTTTAATGTACCAAGGCTCATTGATAGACAGGGCGGCTTCAAATATCTTGTTCATTACTATGATTCCTCCTTTGAAGGGTGTATTGAAATCTTCCAAAGGATATATTAACATAAAACTGTTGCCCACTCAATTTGGGAAAGAGCCTATTTATTTGACCTTAATTTCAATTTCTTGCTTTTCCGCTTCCTCTACCTTCGGTATGGTCACCTTTAAAACCCCCTTGTCAAAAGCCGCTTCCACTTTATCATTTTTGACGGATGCCGGCAGTTGAAAGGAACGCTGAAAGGAACCGGAGTATCGCTCAACATAGTGATGATGCTCGTCTTTTTCCTCCTCTTCGTTTGTCTTCTTACCTTTGATTGTAAGGAGATCTCCCGACAGGCTTACGGTCACGTCTTTGGCATCAAGACCGGGAAGTTCAGCTTTCACAATAAAGTTGTTTTTAGTCTCAGAGATATCCACAGCCGGCACCCAATCTTCATTAAATATGCTTGCAGTCGGTTTTTCAGCAAAAATACGATTCCAAAACATATCCATTTCCTTACGGAACGGACTAACTCCTCTAAATGATTTCCAGGGTACTAGTTCCATGATGTTACCTCCATTCTATCTGCCCTCCCAAGGCACCAGTTATTAATCTATAATTTTTCAGCCCTGTCAATAGGGCGGCCTTCCCTTTTTTATGGGTAAATTCCCTATAAACCGTGACTTTATCCCACAGGACGGACCCGGCACCGATTCCTCCAATTTCCGTATCTGCTTATGCTTTTCATTGAAGATTTTTCACATTATAAACGTTTTGCTCAAATTTTTCCAGCGACACTTCCAATAGGAGCTTTGAATAATATTCATAGAGACCGGCTTTAAAAAAAAAGTATTTTGCATTGGCGGTTGCAAGATCGGCGATGGCACGGCTTAGCTCATCTGCTTAAGCAAGTTGATTCTCAAAGCGGCCTCTTGTCAACCGGTAAAACGATTGCTGGGCTTCAAGCCTTTTGCGGGCGGCTTTCAGCTCTTCCTGAAGCGACGTGAACTTTAGATAACTGTTTGTGATTTGAGTCTTGATTTGTTGTCGGTAGTCCTTATAAAGATGCTTAATCATGAGGGCTTTCTGCCTGGCTGCCGCAATTTTATTTTTTTGGTGAATCCGTCAAAAAGATTATA
>JASFBJ010000508.1 GCA_030149585.1 Desulfobacterales bacterium
TTAAATGGGATAACAATATTCAGGCGGTAATCGAAGATTGGGATAAATGCAATGAACATCCCCAACCTAAAAAGGAAATTAAGAGATTTGAAAAAATTACTGGTTTTAAATACACCGGGCCATAATAGGGTAATTTACAATTCCCCTTTTTCCAGGAAACTGTAATATCCTTTATGGTTAAAAATAATATGATCCAGAAGTTTGATGCCGAGGGTTTCGCCGGCGTCTTTCAGCCGTCGGGTAACGGCGATATCTTCCTTGCTTGGTATCAGGCCGCCGGCCGGATGGTTATGAGCAACAATGACTGCCGATGCCCGGTCGGTTATGGGCTCGGCAAAGACTTCGCGGGGATGCACTTGGGTTTTGTTGACCAGACCCACTGAAACGACCCTGGTATTGATGACTTCATTGGCGCCGTTTAAGGAAATGCAGATAAAATGTTCCTGTTTGCGGTCTGCGTAATTTTGAATCAGCGGGAGCACGTCAGGCGGGAATGCGATTTTAAAGCCTTCTGGCCGGATGCGGCGGCGGGCAAATTCCAGGGCTGCGGCAATCAAAGTGGCCTTGGCTGGGCCAACGCCATCAATTTCTTGCAGATCCTTAACTCCTGGTTCTGCATTCCCTTTGTCCAGAACTTTCAAGATACGTCCGGCCAGGGTCATGACATCATGGGATTTTGTCCCGCTGCCTAAAAGGATAGCGAGAAGCTCCAGGTCGGACAGAGCCCTTGGGCCTTTTTGCTGGAGTTTTTCCCGTGGCCGCTCAAGTTTAGGTATATCGGCAATACGTTTGCTCATCAGCTCCTGTTTTTCAGCGCTTTTGATTTAACCTTGCGCTTTTTAGTCTGTTTTATTTCAGCCTGGCGTTTTTCTTTTTCCTCTATAATTCTCTTCAACAATTCAGAAGCGGGTTCGTCATTCGGATCCTGCGGAACCAGTTCGCCGCGAAATGTTTTTGCAAGAACAGACTGTGGCAGCTTGTCGATTTTTTCTTTTGCTTTTTTGTAATGGCTTTCGAGTTTATCGGCTAAGGCGAAGAGTTTGTTAACCTGGAGGACTATTTCTTTTTGTTCTTCGAGGGGAGGAAGCATAACAACGACATCCTTAATATTCTGCAAGTTTAAACCAGGCTTTCCTGCACCATAGGCAAATTTTTCTAGTTGCAATCTACCTGCAATTGGAGAAATCAACCACAGATATAAATAAGATGCAAAATTTTTATTATTTAATCTAACTAAGGCAACATGTTGATTTACATAAGCTTCATCAAGGCTAATAGTAACTTGAGCTGTTTTAGTCACGTTTGCTCCTGTAATTGTAATCAAAATGTCGTCTTTACTAATTTGTGTTCTTTTCCCTTCAACCTCTTTGGGAAGTTTAACATATGCAATGTCATTTAACTCTAATTTGTCAGTGTTTATATTTTGAGCCCTAACAAATATAGCACCTGAACTCGAATAATATTTAGCCCAACCTCTTGAACCACTTGTGATATATTCCGACAATGTTCTTAAATTTGTATTTTCCCATTGATAATTTTCACCTTTCCTCCACTCCTCAGTCAACTTCCCAGTAACAGCAGCGGTGAGCACAGCCTGGCGAAAGCGTTTGATGATTTG
>JASFBJ010000059.1 GCA_030149585.1 Desulfobacterales bacterium
GTCGATGACTATTCTGGTATAACTTGGATTAGACCAGTAGCGCAGGCCACTGACCATAGAGCATTTTGAGTTTGATGATTTACCGACTTTTTTTAAATAGTTTATACTGGGAGTTAATTTAGCCTTTTTCCGTTCAGTTTGTTTTTTTTTATTTGGCCTTGATAAAACAACAATTTTGCTTTTAGCAAGTGCCTGCTCTGCTTTTCGGCTATATTCGGATTGGGGAAATTTTTCTATAACCTGTTTATATTTGGACACAGATGCAGCCATATCTTTTTTTTGTGCTGACCATCTATAGAGCCCATGATATAATTTTCCCATCATGAATAAAGAGGCTGGAGCCCATGATCCAAAAGGATCATAATTAAATGTATTCTCATATTTTTTTACACAGGCAAGCCACTGATCTCTATATTTTTGTCTGGAGGAACTGCCTTTGAATTTCAGATAACAGGCTTTGGACTGCAAATATTTTTTCCTGGCCGAAAGTTTGATTTTATTTGTTTGACTCAACCGTTTGCGCAAAATATTTTTTTGAATTATTTGAGCTTTTTTTTTATAATCACTGTCTGGATAAAGTTTGATAACTTTCCTGAAAATCGCAAGTGCTTTTTTCTCATCTTTTTTAGCATAAGAGCGTTTATATAACTCCAGATAGATCTCACCTGTTTTATAAAGACCTGCCCCTGCCCAAGACCCGGCTGGATCATGGCGATAAACCGCGTGGTATTTTTTTATGCAAAAGAGCCATTTATCCCTGTATTTTTGTAATTTCGGCATCTTGCGCAATTTGCGATATTCTGCTTCAGCCTGCATATATTTATCTTTGGCTGTAATAGCCAAAGCCACATTGGCAGCAAGCAAAACTATAATACAGCAGATTAACAGCCGGATAAATATTTTAAGACAGTTCTTTGTCATTTTTTTGTTAAACATTCCTTGAAATCATTTAAGCAGTTCATAGCCTCCAGAGGCGTCATTTTGGCTATGTCGATTTTTTTCAATTTTTCAATAATATTTATTTCAGGGGCTGTAAACATATCAAGCTGTACAGGCTCCTTGGTTTTTGTTTCTTTTTTTTCATTACTGGATAGCAATGTACTTCCTTTGCCATATGGAGATTGATCAATCCTTGCTAATATTTTTTTAGCACAAAGGATTACCTTTGCCGGTAAACCAGCCAGGCGGGCTACTTGAATACCATAACTCCGGTTTGTACCACCTGGAACAAGTTTTCGCAAAAAAATAATCTCATCATTCCACTCTTTAACAGCAATATTATAGTTTTTAGCCCGGTGTTTAAAATCGGCCAGTTCGGTCAGCTCATGATAATGAGTTGCAAATAAAGCCTTTACCCCCAGCCCTTTAAGATCGTGCAGATATTCCGCGACTGCCCAGGCAATACTCAAACCGTCAAAGGTGCTTGTTCCCCGTCCAATCTCATCCATTATCACCAGACTTTGGGGAGTGACATTATTTAAAATATTGGCGGTCTCCTCCATCTCTACCATAAAGGTACTTTGACCCGCAGCAAGATTATCAAGCGCGCCAACTCTGGTATAAATGCGATCGGCAATTGCGATTGAAGCTTTTTGGGCAGGCACAAAAGATCCAATCTGAGCCATAATAACTGTTAAGGCTACCTGGCGCAAGACTGTTGATTTTCCAGCCATATTGGGCCCGGTAATAATTAAAATCTGATTTTCGGAATTATCCAGGTTAATATTATTTGGTACAAAACGCTCTCCTTTGATCATTTTTTCAATTACCGGATGACGTCCCTGGGTGATTTGAATTACCCCTTCCTGGTTTAATTCCGGTCTAACATAATTATTTTCATGCGCAATTTCAGCCAGATTCAAAATGCAATCAAGTCTTGCAATAAAATCAGCAATAATTTTGATTAACGGGCTATTTATAATAACTTCATTTTTAATCTGTTTAAAAATCTCATATTCCAGTATGGTCCGCTGCTCTTCAGCGCCCAGCACCTTTGACTCAAATGATTTTAATTCATCTGTAATATAGCGTTCTGAATTGACCAGTGTCTGTTTTCTGATATAGTCAGGCGGGGCCTCGTTTGCTCTGGCTCTGGGGATTTCAATATAATAACCAAATACCTTATTATATCTTATCTTAAGGCTATTGATTCCTGTTTTTTCTTTTTCCTGAAGTTCCAGTTTTACCAGCCAGCTTTTCCCATCCCGGCTTATCCAGATTAATTCATCCAGCCTTTTTTCAAAACCCTCTTTAATAAGCCCCCCCTCCAAAATAGTCGGCGGTGAATCATCTCGAATGGCAGACTCTATTAATTCAGCCAGAGCATCTAAAGCATCATATCCTGAGTCCCAGCATAACAGCTTATTATCAAAGTCAATAAGTCCACTTTTTAAACCAGGTAAAGCATTCAAAGATGTTTTAAGAGAAATCAGATCCCGAGCATTGGCATGGCCCATGCAAATTTTACTGTTTAATCTTTCCAGATCATAAACATCTTTTAACAACAGACGGAGCTTGCGTCTGGAACTCATTCTATCTTTAGCCTCTTTGACAGCTTCAAATCGCATCTCAATTTGATCAGGTTCAGTCAAAGGGTAGCGCAGCCAATGTTTAAGACGCCGAGCGCCCATTGCTGTAACGGTATTATCCAAAATCCCCAGCAGGGTTCCTTTTTTGCGGCTGGTTCTTGCATTTTTTATTAATTCCAGATTTTGGCAACTTAAATCATCCACCCATAAATAGCTGTCCAGTGAATAATTCCTGATTCCATTTAAATGAATAATTTTTTGTTTTTGAGTTTCTTTAACATAATATAATAATGCTCCGGCAGCGCCAAGCCCGGTAGTCAATTTTTCACAGCCAAAACCTTCAAGAGAAATTGTCTGAAATTGTTCTATCAGACGTTCGCGTCCCCTGGTGGAATCAAAAATGCGGTCAGCCAGGAAAGAGATGTTTTTTTCAGCCATCATCTTAATCAGCCTGGAACTTTTTTTATGGTTTTTAAAAGATTCCGGCAAAAGCACTTCGCTGGGAGCAATTCTAAGAGTTTCATCTATAATAGCTTCAAAATCATCTGATTCAGTGATTTGAAAAGTGCCGGTTGAAATATCAAGAAAGGCCAGACCCGCTGTTTTATGATTCCTGGTAATTGTTAAAATAAAGTTATTTGATTTTTCATCTAACAGGTCATCTTCAATCAATGTTCCAGGCGTTATCACACGAACCACATCCCTTTTGACTAAACCTTGGGCTAACGCTGCATCTTCAATCTGGTCACAAACCGCAACCTTATATCCATTTCCAATAAGACGCGCAATATAGCCTGTTGCTGCTTTATAAGGAACTCCACACATCGGCACAGGGGATGGAGCTTTTTTATTACGAGATGTTAAAGTGATTTCAAGCACCTTTGAGGCAACCTGCGCGTCTTCAAAAAACATCTCATAAAAATCCCCCATACGATAAAACAAAATTGCATCAGGATATCTCTCCTTAATTGCAAGATATTGTTTTATCATTGGAGTTTCTTTTAAATTGCTCATCTATTTTATCAAGTATTCATCAGATGTTTTTATCAGGTCATTCATTGGGCGGATTGAATAGTATAATTCATGGGATATGAAGTACAAAAAAAAGGGAGTTGAGCAAAGCGGTAATTTATCCAGGTGCCTGTGATAACAGCTCCATCTCTTTTGGTAATGACTTCTATAAATTTTCAACTAATTAATTTCACAGGGTTAAAATTATTCAGAAAAAAATCTATACTCATTCTATTTGTCCGGCTCAGCCTGCACTTCAATCCCAGCCTGCTGGTCCAGGTTGGCCGGCTGCATATTCTCTATTTCTTTTTGCAGGTCAGCAATTTTTTGGATATGAGCAGCGATTTCAGCGTTAAGGTTTTTTATGGTTCTACTGGACTTGAAACGCTCAAAAAGACTGAAAAAATATGCTAAAAGCAAACCAATAAAGAAGGTGGCCGCAAACAGAAGAATATTCGGTATTTCAGCTGTTTGATAAGCTGCAAAAAGCAGATCGATCTCCAGGCATACACTTCCCAGAAAATAATCCTGATTTTGATAAATAATCAGAGCCAAAAAGCCGAAAACTAATACCCAGAAGGCAATTTTTACCCTTTTCATATAAATTCCCCATTATTTTCAATAAGTTGTATTTCATTATATATAAAAAAATATAATAACCTTTTTTTACTGAAAAATTCAACCCTTATTTTCCATGAATCAGAAACACAATTATTTTATTAAGGGTACAACATCAAGGTTTCCCCAGATCCCCATCTCTTTTTCGATAATTACCACGATCCCGGCAACTCCGTCAATTTTTTTACCAAATCCAATAGCGTGCTGAATATCTTTTTCAGATTGCACCAGATTGCCAATAGCTGTTGCCGCAGCATCGGCAAGGCAGCAGGAATTTGAAACCACACACACAGCATCACTTTTACCCATACTCATGGAATGACCTATTCTCCCGGAAGATGTGCAAACTCCAAGCGGGTTTTTATTTGGCTGAAATTTTATCCCTAAGCGCATACTCAAAGGTGATTTTCCGGCATATAACCCCACTATAATTGGACGGCTGACTTTTATAAACAGATCCCCGCCATTTTCAACTATAATCTGGTCTGAATTTTTGAGCAATCCCTTACCCACATATTCTGCTATTGCGCCGGCCACAGATGCCATGGGGCCTACCCCGGCTTTTTGAGAAGCCTCTATCATATCTCGAATAATTGGGGACCCTGGCCCTTTTTCTGGCCAGGGAATCAGCGTTTGTGCAAATGCAGGCTGCCGGCTAATATAACTTTCAATATATCCACGAAATCTGATAATCAACTCTTTGGTCAGATCAGAAAGCGGTTTTTGGGCATGCACGAAAAGGTCGGTCTCTTTTACAACAACCTTAAAGGAGCATAAACCACTGCCCTTAACAAGATCTCGATATAACCGTTTTTTGTATTTGGTTTTGCTTTTTATCATTATTATATAAATGATCTGCCCGGCAATTAATAATAACAGGCCCTGGTCGTTGATCAGGGGGAAACTGCTCAAGAAAATAGCTGTCTGTCATTCCTGCGATAAAATCCCGTACAATTTCAGGATTTGAGTGCTGTTTCAAATAGTTGTCGGATATATCCTTTAAAAAAGTACTGAAAATCACTGAAGAAGATTTTCCCTGTTCAAGATCCGATAAATATTTCGTGAATAATCTCTCAAAAAGCTCATTTAAACGCCTGGTCTGTTGTTTAATTTCAGGATTTAAATATATCTGTTTTAGATTAAATTTTTTGAAATTTTCCAGTGCAGTCCCAACCTCCCTGCTAAAAGCAATATATGGTCTGTCAAAGCTGTTATTTATCAAATCAGTCACCAAAGTATAGACTATTGTACCGTTGGTATTAGCCAGCTTTTCTGATATGTTAGCAGGAATATCAGATCGTTTGATCAAGTTTAAACGGATAGCATCCTCAAAATCCCGTCCAATATAGCTGACTGTATCCGCCATACGCACAACACAGCCTTCCAGAGACATTGGCATAAGCTTATAATCAGGGTTATGTATTTTATGCTCAATGCTTTTATCAATTGACTCAAATGATTTAGACTGCAAAGGTTCAAGCCTTTGATTATGTAATTCACCATCATGGCATAAAATCCCGTCCAGAGTCTGCAGGCACAGGTTCAAGCCTTTACCCTTTCGTTCAAGTTTATCTAAAAACTGGATACTTTGCACATTATGAAAAAAATTGCCGATTCCCTCTAAGCGGCAAAGTTCAGATAAAAACCGTTCGCCATCATGGCCAAAAGGTGTATGACCGATATCATGCCCAAGGGCAATCGCCTCAATCAGATCCTCATTTAAACCAATATAGCGGCCAATTGTTCTGCCGATTTTAGATACAAGCTGAACATGGAGAACCCTGTGGGTAATATGATCATTTTTTATGAGATAAAAAACCTGAGTTTTATCAATATAGCGGGCATAGGCCCCAGAGTGCAAAATCCGGTCAACATCCAGAGCAAAGGGCCAGCGATAATCATTTTGCAAACTATCTTCCGTATGGCGGCGAATGGCGGCCATGCTGAAGGTTGCCCTTGGTGTTAAAGTTTTTTTTTCACGTTGATTGGCAGCCTGCCGGATATGGGGCAATATTTCACTGAAAATCATCAAAGGTCCTTAAATCTCATTATTTTCAATTAATGTTTCCATAAGTTTCAAGTAGTTAATGCCTGCCCTGGAAAACCCCTCTTTACCATATTTCATATTAGCTTCCAGCACATAGTACCTGCCCTGATATTCGCAGATATCAATTCCCACATCATCCCAGCAACATGAATGGGCTGTGTGCAATGCCAGATCATAGGCCAGATCCGACAATGGGTCAAAGCTTATGGAACCACCCACAGCCAGATTACTGCGAAACTCACCTTCAGGATTAATCCGCCAGTACCCGATAGCCACTTTTTTTCCTATCACAACAATACGCATATCACGTGTGATCGGCAGATACTCCTGAATATAGGCAATCTTGTCCTGCTCACAATAATCATTTAACTCAGCTTGTGAAGTAATTAGATAAACTCCCCTTCCCATGGCCGAACCTCTCGGGATTTTAGCAATAAAAGGAAATTTGAAATATTGAGTGATTTTGCTCTTTTGACGTTTTCCGTAAAAAACACGGGTTCGGGGGTGGGAAATATTCAGCAGTTGAAATATTGCTGTCTGTTTTATCTTATCCTGGACGCATTTATAGGTGTGATAACTTGGAAAAGTCTGCTTTCCTGCCGCGTCAAACAGGTCAGCATAAAACAGAGTCGGATAATAAATCTTTTTGGCCTGACGAATCAGGCGGGCATCTTCTGGTTTATAGTCTGAAAAATTGGTTTGAACTCCTAAAGTCAAAACATTAGAACATTTTTTCAGCCGGGCTTCAAGAGCAATAACTTTTTTGGTTGATAAATCATCTGGATTAAAATTCATTTTATGAGAAAACACCGAAAATTCAGCATTGCCTGTCAGCCGCCCTGGTCAGTTTGCAAGGCTTCAGGTGGTTTAAGTTTGAAAATTAAAGGGTTTATTTCTATATCAGGCCAGTATCTGTCAATTTTCAAATGCAGGCTGTCGCCTTCAAGGTTAGCGATAATAAGCTGATGTGGGATATTATATTGTTTTACCTTTTGGAAGGCTTGCAGTTCAATCTTGCAGACAGGTTCAAGAGATTTCTTATATATTTCTATTTTTATTATTTTAAAGTTCTTTTTTTCAAAATAAATCTTTTCAACAAGTCCATGCCATCTTTTTTTTAGCTGCAAAACCTGGTATTTATTATCATTACCTGGTTCAAGGGTTGCGGTATCATATGGCATAAGCGGAATTTTTCCAGCCAGAAGTTCGAGAAACATATCACTTTCTATTGGCAAAGCTAAAAACCGTTTTAAAATATCACTATCAGGCGCTTTTTTAAAAAATTTATTTTCAGGGTAAAGCAGCACATAAAGATATTGACCGTCATTGGCAATGCCGATTAGCGGCTGACCTGAAATAGCTTTAATTTCTATTCTTAGCTGATGAGGCATAGAGCCTGCCCAGGCTGCCCGGGCGGTCTGCAATTGCCCCTTATTTATCAAACGCACACTGCCAAGACCTTTAAATTGAAGCAGCTCGGCATTAATATTATTAATCTTTGCCAGTACCTCTAAGGCTTCCTGAGTTTCCTGGACAGGTTTGCTTATAAGATAGGTACAACCCTGAATCAAAAAAATACCCAATAAAAAAACAAATGCAATAACTGGCCTCTTATTAAATCCAGCAACTTGATTAATCTGCATTTTCATCTTTTAAAGCCTTAATTTTTTGAATAATTTTCTCTTTGCTGGATTTTTTGATTTTCAGAGAACGTTCATAATATTGCGCAGCCTTTTGTTTATTATCCATTTTCCGGTAAATATCACCAAGATGTTCCAGAATCGTGGGATCTTCAGGCTCCAGTTGATGTGCTTTCAAGAGAAGTTCGAGAGCTTTTGAAAAAATTCCTTTTTTATAAAAAACCCATCCCAGACTATCCATAATATAGCCATCATCTGGTTTATACTCCAGGGCCCTGATGATTAAACTTTCAGCTTCATCAAGATTTTGACCCATGTCCGCATAGGTATAACCAAGATAATTCAAGGCATTGGCATTTTTGGGGTCAAGTTTAATCACAGTTCGCATGCTATTTATGGATTTTTCTTTTTTTCCCCATTTATCATAAATCACTCCCAGCCTGAAATAGAGGGAAGCGTTTTTGGGATCTACGGTAAGGCCACTATTAATAGATTCCTCGGCTTTTGCAAAATTCTCAAGCTCTTCATAAAAATTACCCAGATAAAGGTAAAACTGGATAATGCCTGGGTTTTGTTCAATTTGTTTTTGCAAAAAACTGATTCCAAGCCTGATTTTTTTTTGCTTTTGATATAATGAAGCTGCATGCACAACAGCTGTTTCATAAAATCTTGACTCAGGCTTTACCCTTTGTAAATGCTCGATAGCAAGAGTATTTTCATCGATATTATCGTAGGCAACACCTATAACATATTGGAGATCAGAACTATCTGGAGCGCCTTTTAACATCCCTTTAAGTAAGATTATACCATCTGCGTATAATTTTTTATCAAGATAGGCCTCAACCATCCGTCTAATGATCTCTTTATTAGCAAGGGTTTGACGTCCCATTTGCTTCAGCCGTTTTTCTGACTCATCCAAACGGCCGAGCTTATAAAGATGCAAGGCAAAACCTAACCCGGCTCTGATGTTAGATGGGTTTTTATCTAATAATTCCTCAAACATCCGGGTGACCAGATCTTTTTTGGCCTGAAGCTGATAAATCCGCAATAATTCAAAACGCGGTTCTTCAAGATTCGGCTCCAGTTCAAGGGTGCGCTTAAATTCTGTCTCAGCTTGCTCCATACGTCCCTGACTGACCATAATTTTACCCAGAAAAAAATGGCCCGCATATGATGCAGGGAAGTACCTGATAAGCTTATTATAAATTCTTTTTGCATTATCAAATTGCTTTTTTTCCAGGTATAAACCGCCCAGCAGCAGATATATATTTCTCTGCTCAGGATCCAGGGCTATCACTTTTTCATAAGCGTCAATGGCCGTGTCATAGTTTTTGCGGCTTTGATTAATCCGGCCGTATAGAATCAGAGACTTTAGATCAATTAGATCAGCAGGTTTTTTTTCAACAAGATCTTGAAGAATATAAAGGGCTTTTTCATCATTTTTTTTATGAAGATAGAGGGTTGCCAGCTCTCTTTTTAAAAAAACAGATTCAGGATCTGCTATAATCGCCTCATTGAGAAACTCAATTGCCTGAGTAAAATTACCCTTTTTCTTTTGGAGCTGTGCTTTGATAAAATAATAATAACTATTAAAGGGTTGCCGGGATAAACGAGTTTTTCTTTCAGTATTAATTTGAGATTGCTCTGTTATTTTTGGCTTTTCCGTCTGAAATTTTTCTGTCTGAAATTTTTTTGGCTGGAAAATGGCGCAGCCCGTAAAAACTAAAAATATAATAAAAACATTAATAGTATTAAATTTTGTTAAAATCATATTTATTTTCCGCTATTTTTTTTCATATATGAATCAAAATCAGGTATTTCGCGTTTAAAATACTTTCTGAGTTTTTTAAGTAAATTATTTTCAACCTGGCGCACCCGTTCCCGCGAAATACCATATTGATCACCTATCTTTTGCAAAGTTACAGGTGTATCTGAGAAAATACGAGTGTCGAATATTTCAATTTCACGCTCTGTCATCTGTTTCCGAAACTCAGCAATTTTAACGTGCAAAAGGGTTTCCAGCTCTTTTTTTGCCACCTTAAGTTCTGCTGATTCAGCTTCAGTACTTAAAAATTCAATCCGCTCGGTATCTGAATCTTCTTTCAAAGGCGCATCCAGCGAAATATCCCACCCATCCAGACGCTGATCCATATCTATAACTTCTCGTTCAGAAACTCCAAGGCGTTGTGACAACAGCTTTGGCTTTGGATCAAAGCCCTGATCAATCAAACTCTGTTTTTCTTTTTTTAATTTAAAAAAAAGTTTTCGCTGGCCCTGAGTGGTGCCGATTTTTACCAGACGCCAGTTATCCATTATAAATTTTAGAATATAAGCCTTAATCCAAAAAGAAGCATAATACGAAAATTTAACATTTTTATAAGGATCAAACTTTTGGACAGCCTTCATTAATCCGGTATTTCCCTCCTGAATTAAATCCAGAAGGTTTTGCATCCAGACCCGTTGAAATTCCAAAGCTATTTTTACCACAAGCCGAAGGTTGGAAGTTACCATTTCAAATGCTGCGTCGCTATCATCCTCTTCTTGAATCAACTTGCCAAGTTCAATTTCGCGTTCACGACTAAGCAGTTTATATCGTCTTATTTCAGATAAATAGCGTTGGAGGGGGTCAAATTTTACTAAAGATTTATCATCAGCTTTGTCATTAATTTTAACAACAGCCTTTTTTTTACGGGTCTTTTTCGCCTTGATTTTATTTGTTGTTTTATTTTTTATTTGCATTATTCCTTTATAATATTCGAGTCGTAACTCTTTTTCTACCTGGTTATATAATAATATATGCTAATATGTTAATATTATGTTACAAGTTTAATGCCAAACATTATTTATTTTTAATTAGACTTGCCAATTATAATATGTTATGTGAGCATTTCTTTTCTTGTGCGCCTGTAGCTCAGCTGGATAGAGCAACGGACTTCTAATCCGTAGGTCGCCCGTTCGAATCGGGCCAGGCGTACCAACTTTTCATCTCTTTGTACACATAAAACTTCATATCATAATAGAAAAATAATTGAAACGTTAATTCAAAGTGTGTAAGTTCAAACTGATTTCAGAAAAAAAGCGAAACATTTGCTTTACTCGATGATACCTTAATCATCTGAAATCAACTGGCAAAATACTTATGCATAACCATCTAAAATCAACTAATCGGTATGTAGCACTGGATGTAGAAACAACCGGTCTTTCACCAAAAAGCGGTGGCAGAGTAATTGAAATCGGCGCAGTTGCTATTGAGTACCAAAGCATTGTCGCTGAATTCAGCAGTCTTATTGACGTTGGAAAAAGGATTCCGTGGCGGGTTCAGCAGGTGCACGGCATAACAAATGACATGCTTGAAGGGGAACCCAAGCCGGATGAGGCGCTGCCGGAGTTTTATAAATTCATCGCCGAAAGCATACTGATAGCCCACAATGCAACTTTTGATATCAGATTTTTGAGACACGAATTTGCTTTATTGGGCATGAATCTGAATAACCGGTCTTTATGCACACTGAAAATGAGCAGAAAGCAGTATCCGCACCTGCCCAATCATAAACTGGAAACAATAAGGAATACAGACTAAATTACATGAACACAATTAGATCCATAATAAAAGCTGCACGTAGTCCGTGTCTTTTGACATGCTTTGCTTATGAACCGAGACCGATAATAAATTTAGTTCAAATTAATAAATTTGTATTCCTAAGCGTTATTATCTATAACCGCAAATGACGGTTGGATTCTGTTAACTGTTTAATTTTTTATTAATTAATTCGACTTGTTTCCACATGCAAAGTATATGTTTTAGTCCTCAAGATTAGGAATTCCTTGAATATTGGGCAATAATAGGCCTTGTTTGCTTCCACATCTTTGTAGTATATGATATTTTATTGTATATAAAGAGCGCAAACGGGTTGCGGCAAGAAGTTTACTATGCTTTGTGCGGTAAGAGACCCTGGTATTGGTATGGCTAAAATAGGAAGGCGCTGGAATTTCTCATTGGCAGGGGTGAGTCAGTCAGTAAAGCGAGGAGAGACAATAGTACAACAAAAGGGCTACGATCTTATCGATTCTTAAGCCTGAAACTGTAAATATGGAAATGTAAAGGGCGTCCCCAAACTCACTAATACGTTGTATTGTTAATGCTTTTTGTATAAAGATAAACATAAATAATTGTGCTTATAATTATATTTTAAGTTAGGAATAAAAAATTGGAGAATAATGCGATTTAAAGATCTGGAAATTATTGAGCCTATCTTAAAGGCTCTAAAAGACAATAATTATACTGAGCCTACATCAATACAAGAAAAAGCTATTCCACTCATTCTAAAAAGAAATGATGTATTAGGTAGTGCTCAAACCGGGACAGGTAAAACTGCGGCTTTCGCTGTTCCCATCCTGCAGCACCTCTTTCTTGACCGTCAGCTGAATAACAGCCCGCGTAAAATTAAATCGCTCATCATCACTCCTACACGCGAATTGGCGATTCAGATTGGCACCAGTTTTACGGTTTATGGAAAGTTCACAGGAATTAAAAATACTGTCGTTTTTGGTGGTGTAAAGCAAGGTGCACAGACGGATGCCCTTCGCAAAGGTGTCGATATTCTCGTTGCAACGCCTGGAAGGCTTCTGGACTTAATAGATCAGGGTTTCATCAGATTGAAGGCCGTCGAATACTTCGTACTGGACGAAGCTGACCGGATGCTCGACATGGGTTTCATCAACGATATTCGAAAGATCATCGCCAAATTACCATCGAAACGGCAGTCGTTGTTTTTTTCAGCAACAATGCCGAATAATATAGTAAAACTTTCGAAGAAAATTCTGAAAAATCCTAAGAAAGTCGAAGTAAGTCCAGTTTCATCAACTGCTGAAACGATACGGCAATATCTTTATTATACAAATAGAACACATAAGAAAGATCTGCTGCACCATATACTTCAGGATCAAAAGATCGATCAGGTATTGTTATTTTCCAGAACAAAACATGGTGCTGACAGAATAACTCGTAACCTGAAAAAACAAAAGATCAAATCGGCAGCTATACATGGCGACAAAGCCCAAAATCAAAGACAAAGAGTCTTGGCGCAATTTAAAGCCGGAGAAATTAGGGTGTTGGTGGCAACGGATATTGCTGCAAGAGGTATTGACATTGACAAACTAAAATATGTCATCAATTATGATATACCGAATATAGCCGAAACATACGTCCACAGGATAGGTAGATCCGGTAGAGCAGGGGAAAAAGGTAATGCGATATCCCTTTGCGAACCTGAAGAAAATGCTTATATCAGAGACATTGAAAAATTGATAAACCAGAAGATAGAACTCGTTAAAGAAAACCCTTATCCGCAAACAGAAAAACCAATGACAGAAATGGAAAAAAAGGAATGGGACAAAGAGAAACAACGAAGAAAACAAGAATTCTTTGCCACGAGGAAACAAAAGCCGATCAGATCAAACTCATTCAGGTTTTCCAAGCAAAAAAAAATATAAATGAAGTAAAGTATTAACTCACGTTGTCAGGCTGAAGCTGTTTAGACTGAACCAGGCTTCGCTTCCAGCTACGCCCCGGCAAGGGGCTGAAGGGGTCAGAAGAACACTATTGCCGTATTTTGGCGGGTTATCACAGGTGTTATACGTATTCTAATTACATTGAGGATGAACAGTTTATAAAATGAGAAATGTTGAAATTTTAAAGGAACCTATTGAGCTCTATAAAATCCTGAAATTTGAAAGCATGGTCTCCAGTGGCGGTGAAGCGAAGTCTGTAATCGCTGAAGGTCAGGTTTTAGTAAATGGAAAGATAGAAACCAGAAAACGAAAAAAGATTGTTTCAGGTGATATTGTAGAGTTTGGGAAAGAGAAAATCCGCATACAACTCAAATGAAAACAAATGAAGTAGATTTATGCTTCATTCTATCAATCTAATCAGATACCAGGAAATTTGAATAGGATACGAATAAACCTATTTGTCAAACTGAATTTTCCGATAATAAAGAAGGCTTTTAATAGGAATACCCGATTTATCTCATAGCATTGAACGCCAACCTCCAGGTTATCGGCCGCTGATCTTTTCAAGAGTATTCCGTATGGGTTCAGGGTCGATATCACGCATGATTGTGCCGATGTATTGCAATTGCCTGCGCTTTGCTCCGTGACTTTTTATTTTTCCGGCAAAGATAACAGCATTACGCAGATCATCCGAAACATCTATACTTTCAAGCTGTTCAGACGACAGGGCTACAAGCTGTTCGCCAAGCTTCTGCAAAGCCTTGGCTTCATTTTTCTTTTGCGTTCTGCTTTTACGATCATTTTTCATTTTCCATGCCCGTTCGCCTCACCTTAGTACATCTCGTATTTAACCAGTCTGCCGTCAAGCCCGCCTGTCTTGATCGGTTTTTTCCATGATGCTTTCAGACCGATTTTTTTTATATCCCTGCGTTCTCCGAAGTAAATATAAGCAGTTGAACCTTTGCATTTCTGTTTAAGAAA
>JASFBJ010000509.1 GCA_030149585.1 Desulfobacterales bacterium
ACGATCGCCATATGCTTTGCTCAGATTTTCTGCTTGAATAACTACCTTTCCAAGACGTGGTCCTGGTGGAATATATATTGCAAGATCCTTGGCCCCTTTTTCATAATTCTGGCTTAAGAGTGTTTCATAAGCATTAACACGTGCCTTTCCCTTTGCCTGGCGGCCTTTTGGTGACATGTTGATCCATTCCAATTCCCGCTGCAAGGTCTTCTGCCGGTTTGATTCTGATTTTTCTTCCTGCTTAAGATGTAATTGTTTCTGTTCAAGCCATGAAGAATAGTTGCCTTTCCACGGGATGCCGTGTCCTCGATCGAGCTCTAAAATCCAACCCGCTACGTTATCCAAAAAATAACGATCATGCGTGACGGCAATCACCGTACCTTTATACTGCTGAAGATGATTTTCGAGCCAGGCGACAGTTTCGGCATCCAGATGATTTGTCGGTTCATCCAAGAGCAGGATATCCGGCTTCTGCAATAAAAGTCTGCATAGTGCCACACGTCTTTTTTCACCACCGGAAATAACATTAATTGGAGTATCTCCCGAAGGGCAGCGCAGCGCATCCATTGCCATTTCTAAACGCGCGTCAATATCCCATGCATCAAGATGATCGATTTTTTCCTGCAATTCACCCTGGTGCTCAATAAGTTGATTCATTTCATCGTCAGACATGGGCTCAGCAAATTTTTCACTGATTTTATTGTATTCCTCAACAAGAGCTACAACCTCCAGCAGGCCTTCTTCAACTACGGCTTTTACGGTTTTGTCTGAATCAAGCAAAGGCTCCTGCTCAAGAAACCCTAAAGTGTATCCCGGGGAAAGTACGGCTTTCCCGTCATATTCCTGATCAACACCTGCCATAATACGTAAAAGAGAACTTTTCCCTGCGGCATTTAATCCTAAGATGCCAATTTTGGCACCAAGAAAATAGGAAAGGGATATGTCTTTTAGCACAGGTTTATTCTGGTATGCCTTGCTGACTCTCATCATTGTATAAATAATTTTTTCTGGTTCGTTGCTCATTGGATGTCTCTTTCAATTTGTGAAACTATAGATATCCTCATATGAGCTGATACTCTTTTACCTAATATTATTAGAGATGGTATCAAGTCATGTGAGGGGGACTATAATTTTTTTTATTTACCCCTCCACGTGTCCTATGCTTGCCCGTCGAAGCATAACAGCGTAGTCGGATAGTTTTCAACGAAGGTGGATAGCCTCAGCACATTTAACGCAAAAATCGGATTCGGGCATAAGCATTAATCTTGCAAACGGGATCGGCTCTTCACACTCGCAGCACAAGCCAAAATCAGGGTCATCCATCATCGTCAACGCACGTTCCATTTTTAATAAAGTCTGTTTTGCATTGTTCAGGGCGGCCTCATTGATGCTTTTGCTGTTTATCGCTTCCATGCGGGAGAGCCGCCCAATGGCATTATCCGGCGATATAGGCTGGGTGAGCAGTTGATAAGACTTTATCTTTTCCTTTAAGTCTTCAATTTTTTCTTTGATATTCTTTTTCAGCTTTTCTTTTTTCTCGGTTTCCAAAAGCATTCTCACTATTTTTTAAAATTAAAACAAGGGTTCAGTTCATTTGACGCCGCTTTTTTTT
>JASFBJ010000510.1 GCA_030149585.1 Desulfobacterales bacterium
CTTCTTTTGGTATTCTTTATATCGGGGATGAGGTTATGCACTTGAGCCGTGAGACTCTTCAGTCTTTTATTTATTTAAAACTCTCCATAGCAGGGCATATGACCCTGTTTGTTGCCCGAACAAGGGGGCCGTTCTGGAAAGTCAAACCTGCCTGGCCCTTATTTCTGGCAATCATAACTACCCAGTTGATTGCCACACTGATAGTTGTTTATGGTATTATTCTTCCTTCCATAGGATGGAAGCTCGCTCTTTTTGTGTGGGGATATGCCTTATCCTGGTTTATATTCAACGATCTTGTCAAATTGGGCGCTTACAGGATGTTTGAGCATGGATGGTTTGGCAAAAAACATCTTGAAAGGGTCAAAACCACGATAGGAAGCCACAGCCACCTGCATAAATAAAAGGATATTAATCGTTATGAAAATAAAGGAAAATTTGCGGACAGATAAACGCTGACGTCGTAGAAAATATGATATCTCATTTTCCAAACATCCCTAAAAATGCAATAGTTTTTTGACTTATTCGGGATGTTTTGGTATTTTAAAGTGATTTTTTTAATGATGATCAACTATGCCGCGCACGAGACAACATGAGAATTGATTTTGAGAAAGGAGGAAGATGCCTGTGAAAAAGACAAATTTTCAGGGTAATTCGAAAAAACCGGAGATCGAAGTTAATAAACCACCCGAACAGAGATTCTGGCAGAAGCAGGGGCCTTTTACTCTCTGGTATTTCATTGTTATGATGATCTTCTTTTACTTCTTTCAATCGGCAGTTGAGGTGAAAAGGGAGCAAATCCCTTACAGTGAATTCCAGAATTACCTGGCCACTGATCAGATTTCCGAATGTGTGATCAGGGAAAAGTCCATTGTCGGAACATTGAAACAGATGGACAGTAAAACAGGCAAACCAGGCCATTTTATAACAGTACCGCTTTACAACGCCGATCTGGCCAAAGAGCTTGAAAAGCATGGCGTTAAATATAGTGTGGCTGTAGAAAGCCATTTTTTAAGCAACCTTCTGTTTGCCTGGATAATACCTTTTGCAGTAATCTTTCTCCTGTGGGGTTATCTTGGTCGCAAAATGGGCGGCGCCGGCATGAATTTTTTGAACATTGGAAAAAGTAAGGCTCATATCCACGCGGAAACCGAGCAAAAAGTTACATTCAAAGATGCTGCGGGCGTTGATGAGGCCAAACAGGAGCTTGGGGAGGTCATTGAGTTCTTGCGTAATCCCGAACACTTTCAACGGTTAGGCGGTCATATGCCTAAAGGTGTGCTACTCGTAGGTTCTCCGGGAACTGGCAAGACGTTACTTGCCCGCGCTGTTTCCGGGGAGGCAGGTGTGCCTTTTTTCAATATAAGCGGCTCGGATTTTGTCGAAATGTTTGTGGGCGTGGGTGCGGCCAGGGTACGTGATCTCTTTGAGCAGGCCAGGGCAAAGGCCCCCTGTATTATTTTTATCGACGAACTGGATGCCATCGGACGGCAGCGAGGTGGCCCCATGGTCATGGGTGGCCTACCATGAATCAGGCCACACACTGATAGCAGAACTCGTTCCTACTGGTGAACCGGTTCATAAAGTCTCCATCATTCCCAGGGGAATAGG
>JASFBJ010000060.1 GCA_030149585.1 Desulfobacterales bacterium
AACCCACCTTTTCATTATACTTTGAAGTTTGAGCATCTAAAGGCGTATAAAGCGGCTTTAAGGAAAGCCCCGATATATTTTCAAATTCATTTTTGCACTCAGGGTGCCTGACCAGGGACTCCTGATAATTCTTCTGCCATTGGTTAAAATTTTTTTCGATTTTCACATCATCTTTCATTACATTATCCTCAATTAATTGGGTATCAGACACAAAGGGAGATAAAAAACTCCCCTTGTGCCTAAATAGTTGTCTTTTGTTATTTGGTACCCCATAAACGATCTTTTTCTTTACCTTCCCAATAAGGATCACGCAATTCACGCTTCATTAATTTGCCAAAAGGATTTTTAGGTAGTTCATCGATAAATTTAATCTCTTTAGGCACTTTAAAATCTGCTATTTTTTCACGACAAAACTTGATTATATCTTCGGCAGTAGCTTCCAGGCCAGGCTTTAAGCTTACATAGGAAATAACCTGCTCCCCCCATCTTTCATGAGGTATTCCAATTGTAGCTGCCTCAAATACAGCAGGGTGAGACATCAGAGCTTCATCAACTTCGATACTGGCAACATTTTCAGCACCAGTGCAGATCATGTCCTTTTTGCGATCCACAAAATGAAGATAACTGGTCTCAGGATCGATATATCCAAGCTCTTCAACAGTTGTCCAGCCTTTGGAATCAGTAATGGATTTATTTATTTCAGGAGCATTATAATACTCTAAAGCGCGGCCAGGCCCATTAACATAGATCAAACCCTTTTCACCTGGTGGCAGCTCTTTTTCAGGATCATCCATATCCCGAATAGATATTTCAATCTGGGGAAAGGGCATTCCAACATTTTCTGCTGTTGGATTTTTTTCCATTATTTCACGATTAGTTCCAGTAAAAATTGCTTCAGTAGCGGCATAAGCATAAACAAAGGTAGTATTGGGAAATTTTTCCAGAACATTTTTTATATCAGGAGCCGGCAAAGGCCCACCGGAAGCTGCAAAATGTTTTATCTTACTCCCATCAAACATTTCCTCCCAGCCGGGCGTTAAAAACATGCCGTGTAAAATTGCCGGTGGTGTAATTAACTGGGTAACATTCTCTTTGGCAAAGGCTTTCCAGGCAACGGAAGGATCAAATTTATAAGTTCCCATGGCAACTACCGGAGTACCCAAAAGTAAACAACCACAAACCGCGCAGCCAATAATCCCCCAATGAAAATACGGGGCCGGCAATCCGGTTGTCTCCTGCCAGGTAAAATTAAAGCCCCAGAGAAACAGCCCTCCCCAGGCCAGTCCGCTGGCGTGGGTGTGCAAGGCGCCTTTTGGCATGCCGGTAGTGCCTGCGGTGTAGCCCATGGCAAATAAATCATCCGGTTCTATTTTTCCAACTCTTTCCTGAGGATCTTTATCAGAACCATTATCAAGCAGATCCCAAAAATTTAGATAACCGTCCGGTGTTTTTTTCTTGTCTGTGATAGCTATAAAATGTTTGACTTTGGTTAGTTTATCGCGGACTGAATCCACCTTTTCGATAAAATCTTCTCCAACAATAAATACAACTGCATCAGAATGATTGGTCTGGCGCTGAATCTCATCAGGAACAAATCTGTAGTTGGTTGGGCACTGTACCATGCCGGATTTGGCGCAGCCGAAAAGAATATATAAGAACCAATAATAATCGCCTTCAAGCCAAGCCACGTGGTCACCCTTTTTGAGTCCTAAGTCAAGAAATGCGTTACCCATCTTGTTGGCCATCTTATTTCTTTCAAAAGCAGTAATATATTTCGGATTTTCCATTCCGGAGCTGTAGTCTGTCCACACTGCTTTATTGGGAGATGTATGCGCTTGAGTAGTTAATAAACTTGCAATAGTCAAATCACCGATTGATTGAAGCTGGGTTCTCTTTTTTTCCGTGCTCATTATGTCTCCTCCATTCATCATTTTAATTATTCATGTTAATAGAGAATCTTTCTAAATCCAGTCCGTATATTAAATCTTTATCACCTCCCTTCCCCGTCTGTTATATATTCACCTGTCATTTCCAGATACCGGATGTTATCATTCTGGATGACCGGCAATACCGGCTCTTTGAATATTTTTATTTCATTAAAAAATCATTCAAAAAACCCATAATATTTTACAAAGCATATTAAATTAATGCAGATTACTCTTTTTTACCAATACTTAGTATGTGGTATTTATTAAATATAATTCAGTTTTATTAAAACATTTTCTCCTTCATTGAGATACGATCGATCTCTGTTTTTCCGCAAGATTTGATCTCAGCTAACATACCCTTATGGGATTTGCATCATCTGTACCGCACGGACGGTCGATTTTGCCAGCCTGAAATTTGAACGATGTTTTAAAAAAAGACTTTCAGATTAATTTATGGATGCTGAACACCATTAATAAAAATGGTTGCAAACATTTCAGATATTTCATCAAACCCTAGTCTGCCATCTGAGCTGGCCCAATTATGAGTCCAATTGATCATTCCGAGAAATGCCCAGGCAATAATTTTAGGGTCCAAATCCGACCGGAACTCCTTATTCTCGATTCCTTCTATAAATAAGTCTTCTGTCAATGAAATAAACTTGCGGTGCATCTTTTTGATTTCGTTCTGCAAATCAGAGGGAAGAGGAGCCTTACTCTCGTGGAGAAGTACCGCCAGTCCTGAATTATTTCTGGTCTGGGCGTTAAATAAACTTTGTAACATAAGCCTGACCTTTTCATTAGAGGAAACCGGCTGTTTAAGTATTTCTACCAGATCATCAATAAAAACAGTAATAGCATCATGTAATATTTTATACAGCAAATCGTGCTTGCTGTTAAAATAATGATAGAGAGTCGGCTTTGTAATCCCGACCAGAGCCACAATTTCTCTTAAACTGCTTTTCTCATATCCTTTTTCAATAAATACTTTAATAGCTGAGTCAATAATTTGAGTTTTGCGATCACCAGTTAGCACTTTTTTTGTTTTATTCATATTTTGCATTTTAGCTTGTTTTTTGCGCGAGCTCTAAGTTTTCAATAATTATTATTTTAACTTGAAAATTCGATTTCCCCTCTCGTTCCCACGATCCTCCGTGGGAACGAGCAATAGCACTTAAACCCGTAAAAAGCAAAGTATTGAGTCAAAAAAAGATCATTTTTTAAAAAGTCTGCTGTGATCTTTCAAGCAACCAATTTTGCATATCATGGCTCATGTCTATATAATAAGCAGAATACCCACAAACCCGAACAAGAAGGTCCTGATGTTTTTCCGGAAAAATTTGCGCTTCTTTTAATGTTTCCTTTCCAACTATGGAAAACTGAACATGATGGGAGCCCATATCTGAAAAAGTCTGGAGATAATTTGCAAAAGTGTCAGCATAATTACCTTTCAGATATTCAGGCTGAAAGGTTTGATTGAATAAATGATTCCAGGATTGCAGTGAGTCAACCTTGGCAACTGATTTCAGCGTGGCTGTGGGTCCGTGAATGTCTGTTCCCATTGAAGGTGAAATCGATCCATCATGAAAGGGCTCTTTGGCAGTTCTGCCATCCGGTGTTGCCTCACACATTTTGCCGAGCATAAAAGGAGCTGTAGCTGCTGAACCGTCAATGCGCCATTTTGTATTATAGATGGTCTTATGACTGCTGACTTCAGACGACACCTTTATCGCAATATCGCGCGCAATTAAATCAACATAGTCATCATCATTTCCAAATTTAGGAGCCTCAAGACACATTTTCTGCAAATTTTCCTTACCCTTCCAATTATTTTTTAATGCACTGGTTAAGTCAGCAAGAGTTACTTTTTTCTCATCAAACACAAGCTTTTTGATTGCGGCCAGAGAGTTTGCAGCATTATTTAAGCCTAACACTGCCACATCTCTATAATCAGGTTCATAGACCCATTCGCGGCAACCCTGGCCTCTTTCAATACAATCATCTAATAATGCTGATATAAATGGTCTTGGAAGATATTTTTTATAAAGGGTATCTGCAATATTTGCAATTATAAGAAGCCTCTTAAAATTATAGGCAATATGTTCCATATATACATCAATAAACTCATCAAATGATTCAAAGGTCTCAGGGGCTGCTGTTTCAGCACTTAACTGCTCACCATTAAAAGCTTTCCCCTGATTTAACGCAAGAATCAGCATCTTCGGAAGGCTGAACGCGCCGCTGTTTGATGATCTAAACACAATATTTTTACCAGGCACTACCCACCACATACAATTATTGATTGAGTACTCTCTTGCATCAGTTATTGAAGCGCCATAATTCATAAGCCGTGGAATAATCATCTTGTCGTTAAATATTGCAGGTTCTGATAACCCGCAGGCAAGAGTTTGTGTTACCTTGGCTATTGTTTTTCCAGAGAGCTGGTCATGCCACCGAAATGAGAGCGGAGGCGCAACAGTCCTGATCACCTGCATTGCATCCAGTATGATATGCGTCATTTCAGAACATGCATCTTTACCATCTTTGTCAATGCCGCCGATTGTAATTGACTGCCAGCCCAGACCGCCACCTCCAACACCTGACCAGATGGGTGGATGCAAAAATCCGGTTTCAAGAAATTTAACATAAAGACTTTCTACAAGCTCCTGGGCATCATCTCTTGTAGTACGGCCGGTTTCTATATCCCTTTCATAAAACTTCTGCATGGATTTATCCAGTCTGATGCCGGATCCAACCTGAGGCAACTCAATATAATTTATAATAAGGTGAACAAACCAGTATAGCTGAAGAGCCTGCTGCAAAGTCTCTGGTGGATTTTCCGATATCAACTCGCAATTTCCTGCAATTTGTTCAAGTTCTTTTTTTCTCTTAATATCTGTCTGTTCTGCGGCTTTTTGACTGGCAAGGCCGGCATATCTTTTGATCCATTTAATTGCGGCTTTTACAGATAGTTCAGCAGCATCCAAAAATATTTTTTTATTTGTAAAATCTTCTGCTGAAATAAGCTCATTACAGGCATCCTCTTCAATTCTGTTTTTGCTCTTCTCTATTTTAGCCAGATACCCTTTAAAGCCTATATTGAAAAGTTTATCATAATTTGGAGTGGAGTGTTCCCAGTTATAAGCAAAATAATATTGACCTTTCAGCTTCCATGCATCTTCCATCTGCTTTGGAAGCAGCTTACGTTCCATGCCATGAACCGCCCTTGTCTTCCAGTACTCGTGAATCTCTTTTAACTCTTTCCATTCATTTTCTTCTAATAAATCGCTGTAAATTTGACCAGGCGCGGTTGTTTTTTCAACCCATCGCCACTGAAGCTCAGGATAATGAGTTACACTTTCCAGGTTTGAAGCAAAATTACCTGTTAAAAGTTCTTCATCTCTCATGTAGATAGTCATATTCGAAAGAATGTTATCTAAAGCTTTTGCCCTCTTTATTTGAACAGGAGCTGCTTCATTAGCTTTATAGGCTTCCGTAAGCAATCTTGCCCTTTCAAGATCGAGTTTAATCTTATAATCCTGCCTGAAAGCTTTGCCTGTTTCATGCTTATCAAAGCCGACCTGGGATGTATGATGAGCTTTAATCGGAGTTGTTAACTTGAGATTTTCGGTTCTTTCAGTCATTTGATGCCTCCCCTTTTTTATATGATTAATATTTTTTATCTATTGTTTTTTCATTTAAAAATAATTCTTCTTGCTTTTATTGGGAAAATAAATTAATGTTTGTCAATCGTTCGGTCGGTCGGTTATTTTTTAGTCATAAAAAACCGTTGCTGTCAAGATTTTCTTTTTATCTTGTATAATATTTTAACTTCCTGGAATCAAAGGCCATAATCATGTTTCCTGATTTTTAATACCAGTATATCGATTATTTTGAGAATTTTCCCGAACACAAAGGGGGGTAAACGAATGAAAAATACTCATCAAAAACCAACTGATATAATTGCCGATTTTATTATTAAAACAAAAGCTTCAGATATTTTGCCTGACATTTACACGCACGCAAAAGTTGCTTTTCTGGACTGGTTAGGAGTTACCCTGGCTGGGAAAAATGAACCACTGGTTAAAAAATTGCTCAACTACTCTGATTTAATGGGAGGCCATGAACAGGCAACGGTTTTATGGCATGGGATAAAAAAGAATATGGCCCATGCAGCTTTAATCAATGGGGCAGCATCCCACGCGCTTGATTATGATGATATGCTGATGGCAATACCAGGTCATCCAGCTGTAATGAATTTCCCGGCCCTGTTAGCCATATCAGAATATAAAGAGTGCAGCGGCCTTGAATTTTTAACGGCTTTTTTAATTGGGTTTAAAGTCGGGGCTGTAATTGGAGGCTGCACAGGTTTAGATCACTACCTCAAAGGATGGCATGCAACCAGTACGATAGGTCATCTTACTGCAGCGGCTGTTTGCTGCCGGATATTAAAACTGAATAAAATTCAAACTCTTAATGCATTGGGAATTGCCGGCACCCAGGCATCAGGTCTAAGATGTTCTTTTGGCACTATGTGCAAACCTTTTCACCCTGGAAAGGCTGCTGAAGCAGGTCTGGCCAGTACTCTTTTGGCATCAGATGGTTTTACGGGAGCAAATGACGTTCTGGAAGCTCCTAATGGTTTTTTCCAGGCATTAACAGGCAAGATCAACCAGGAAAAAATTGATACACTTGGAAAAACCTGGGAAATTGAAGATTTATCGCAAAAATATCATGCTTCCTGCGGTGGAACCCACTCATCTATTGAGGCATCCCGGTCAATTCTAAAAGATAATAATATTATTCCAACAGATATTGAATCAATAAAGGTCTTTTCTTCTGAAGGAGGAATCTCGGCAGCCGGCAAACCAGACCCTCAAACCGGCCTGGAAGGCAAATTCAGCATTAGATATTGTGTTGCAAATGCGCTTTTAAATAGCGACACCGGCATACAGGCATTTACTGATAGCAGGGTCAACAACCCACAAGTTAAAAAGTTAATGGAAAAAATAACTGTATCAGCAGATAAAGATGTTTGTCTGCTTGCAACCAGAGTTGAATTTATAACCAGTGACGGTCAACTCTATACAAAAACCTTTGATATTGAAAAAGATCTGCCGAATCTGGAGGAAAGAAAAAATAAAGTAAAATTAAAATTTACTGATTTATGCGAACCTGCTCTTGGAAACAGTAAAACAAATCTGATAATTGAAGATGTTTTTGCTTTGGAAAAAATAAAAAATATCAAAGATCTTGTCCGGAAATTATAGAAGCTATGTAAAAACAGTTAATACAAATTGTTGGCCATTTTTGCAAAAAGTTTTTGGTAAAGCGAAATAATAAGAGAAGGAGTAATCTACAATGCAGGAAAATTTAAAAAAAATAAAAGATAAAAAAGAGAAATGGCAGGATGAAATTGTTAATCCGCGCCTGAAACGTTATAAACTGGCTGAAAGTCCCACCACTTTTTATACACCTTCTGACCTGGATAATTTTAATTTTAGTGAGAAAGTGGGCTTTCCAGGCCAGTATCCATTTACCGCAGGAAATGACCCTATACCAGGATGGCAGGCAACGGCCGAAGCCCAGGCCATAGCCAGTAACCGCTTTGAATGGGGCGGGGCATCATCCGGTGGTGCAGGCAAGTATGCAGGTTTTGGAACACCTGAAGATTATCGTGATTATCTTTTACGCATGCATGAATTAGGAAGAAAAGCCGGCCCCAATTTTGCGATGGATCTTCCTACCCAGTGCGGTTACGACTCAGATGACCCCAGGTCATTAGGCGAAGTCGGCCGGGTCGGGGTTGCGATTGACAGCCTCAAAGATTTTGAAGTTATATATGAAGCCTATACCGGTGATATTGATATTGATAAAATTGCTTCAAATTTCACAGCCAATGGAGCAGCCTCGATCATTATTGCAATGTATGCGGCACTTGCTGAAAACCGGGGAATCCCGCTGGAAAAACTGCGGGGCACGCCCCAAAATGATATCTTAAAAGAGTATGTAGGCAGAGGAACCTATATTTTCCCGCCCCGCCCTTCCCTGCGCCTGTTTCGGGACCTTCTTATTTTTACTACCAATCACCTGCCCAAGATGAATATAACAAGCATTGGCGGTTATCACATGCGTGAGGCCGGCATTACCAGAGAGCAGGACCTTGGTTTCAGCATGGCAATTGGTATTGAATATCTTAAAGCCGGGGTTGACGCCGGGATGGATATAGATCTTTTTGCGCCACGATTTACTTTTAATGGTTTTGGTGGAAGCATGGAGATCTACAAAGAAATTGCCTTTCAACGCGCTGCCAGAAGGATGTGGGCCAATATTCTAAAAAACCGCTTTGGTGCAAAAAATCCAAGAAGCATGATGGTCCGCCAAATTTCAACAGCCCACATTGGTTGTTCAAGCACCACCCTTCAAAGGCCCTTAAATAATTTAACCAGAGCAGTAGTGGGCGGTATGGCAGGAGGGATGTCGGGGGGAATTCCGTTTGGAGCCATGCCTCCCTGGGATGAACCATTAGGACTGGGCCACAGCCTTGAAGCACAGCAGCTTGGCCATGATGCCACCCGAATACTGATATATGAAGCCAAACTCGGAGAAGTGCTTGATCCCTGGGCAGGCTCCTATTTTATGGAGACATTAACAAATAAAATTGAAAAATCCGCCTGGGAAGAAATAAAAAAAATTGAAAACATGGGTGGAGCTGTGACCGCCATTGAAAATGGTTATATGCAGAGTGCCGCATCCAAAGGTGCCTATAAAAGACAGAAGATGGTAGAAAATCATGAGCAATTCATTGTAGGCGTCAACTGCTTTGCCGGGCCCAATGAAATAGCTGTGGTTACAGAGCGCAGTGTGGAGGATGTCTATGATTCAAAATTGATGGCCACGGCTGAAAAACGCAAGAAAGAAGGTCTGCTTAAATTAAAGGCGGAAAGGGATAATATTAAGGTGCAAAACTCTTTAAATAAGCTGGAAGCAGCAGCAAAAAATGAGCAGGAGAATCTCATGCCCTTTCTGCTTGATTCCGTCAAAGCCTATGCTACTTTGCAGGAAATGTGTGACGTAATGCGCAAAGTGTTTGGGGTTGCAGAACCAACCACTATTTAAGCAAATATTCCAGGTTAAAATTATTAACCCTTTTGTTAACTTTAAAAAAAGACAGATCTGAAAGGAGGTAAATGAAAATCAGTTCAAATTTATATTATCCATTTTTTTAGTGGTAGATTTATGTGCTAAAGCAATTTTAGATTTGTTTAACCTTGTATCATAATTTTAAAATTCAAAAGGAGCCAATGATGGTAAAAAGTATTTCAAAAAAAATTAGCGTGACCTTAGTTCTGTTTCTGATTTTTGTTGTAGCATTTATCCTGACTCCGACCATCGGTCATAGTACCGGCAAATCTCACCCAGAGATGAAACTTGTTTATGCCACCTATCTGCCGGTGGGATATCCCGGCGTGTATGACGGCCATAAATTATTTGTGGATATGGTAAATGAACGAGGCAAGGGCATTGTTCAATTAGATGCCTTTTTTGGCGGAACCCTTTTAAAAGGAAGAGAACTTTTGCCGGGGCTTCAGGCCGGAACCGCAGATATTGTTGCCCTGCCAAGTGCATACATGCTTGGAAGTTTTCCCGTATTAGCTCTCAGGTCCCTTCCTATATGGCCAAATGCTAAATATGCTTTAGAAAAACTTAAAATCGGAACCCCGTCTGAAAAACTAATAAATAATATACTGGCAAAGAAAAATTTTTTCCAACTGGGTGCAGCAGGTGTAATGGGTGAGTACTTATGGACAAGGGATAAACTTGTCCGCCGCCCTGAAGATATTAAGGGCCTTAAAATCAGAGTTGCCGGAAAAATTCAGGGACGGCTGATTAAAGCCTGGGGAGGAGCACCAGTACAACTGCCTTCAGCAGAAATTACCCAGGCCCTTCAAAGAGGGGTGATTGACGGTGTGCTTTCAGTTACGATCTCGGCCAAAGGACGAGGCTTTTATGAATTTTGTAAATATGTACTGGTTCATAGTTTCTCAACTATGGATACCCCCCTGTTCACCTTAAAAAGCAGATGGGAGAGCTTGCCAAATGATGTTAAAAAAATACTGATGGATGCTGCAATAGAGTGGGAGCCGAGATACATGGGAGGCGATGAAGCCGTTGTTAATCAAGCTCTATTTGATGAACATCTTGCCTTTTTTAAAAAACATGGTATGACCCTGGTATATCTTAATAAAGAAGAAGTTAAAGACTTTAATGTCTCAGTAAAACCTGTTATAGACTGGTGGGTTAACAAAGTCGGAACTGAGGATGCTAATAAAATTTTAAATTCTGTTGACTATCAATATTAACCTGATTAACCTGAATTGAACAGGATTATATAAATTCACCCAATATTGGGTGGATTTATGTATTTTTGGATTCATTATAAAGCTAAACCGTATTTTTCCTTAAGAACTACTTTTCTAACCTTTCCGCTGCTCGTAAGCGGAAACTCTTTTACAAGTTTGATTTTCTTTGGAAATTTATATCCAGCAAGATTTCCTTTTAAAAATTGATCTATCTCCTCCTTAGTAATTATTTCCCCCTTATGAGGAATAATAATGGCCATTCCGCTTTCACCCCATATTTCATCCGGCACTCCAATTACAGCCACATTAAATATTTTAGGATGCAGTGACAAAAGATTTTCAATTTCAGCAGGATAAACATTTTCTCCCCCGCTGCGATACATGTCTTTGGCGCGGTCAACCAGATAAAAACAACCATCTTCATCCCGATATGCAAGATCTCCGGTATGCAAATTCCCGTTTATAATTGTACCTGCTGTTTTTTCCGGCATATTCCAGTATCCCATCATCATGTTGGGACCAGTGGAAATAATCTCTCCAATTTCACCTTTAGGCAACTCCCGGCCATCCCCGTCCTCTATCCACATATCGGCAAAATAACCGCTTAATCCCACACATCCTTGAGATCGTTTATGAGCGTATTGTTTTGGTAAAAACATCATATTCGAATTTTCAGTCTGACCATATCCGGTCATCACATAAATCCCTGGAAATGTTCTATCCAGCAGCTCAAACAGGCTGGCGGATTTGCTCTCTCCTCCGGCCATAACAAGTTTAACTGAACTAACATCGGTTGTATCAAATTTGCCTGTTTGAAAAGCAAAACGCCACATGGTGGTTAAACCAAAAATTATTGTGGCTCTGTATTTTTCTATATCTTCCACAAATTTTTCAGCATTAAAAGAGTTGCGCATCAAAAGAGTTGCTCCCTGGGCAATAACAGGTGTAGCTGAAACAAAAAGTCCTCCTGAATGAAACAGGGGCAACTGGGAAAGAAATATATCATTAGAGTTTAAATCAAACTCAAAATTATTATGAAAACACTTAAAAAAGGTTTGTTCATGGGAAACCAAAGCACCTTTGGGATCGCCTGTTGTTCCGGAAGTATAAATAATTGCCAGAGGGTCATCAAGATATACTGCTTTATCAGGAACAGGTTCTTTTATTGAGGCTTTTTCTACAATTTTATTCATATTAACAGCCCATTGAGGACATGACGGAGCATCACCGAACACGCTTGCCAAATAAACATACCTGTCCGGTTCTATGGAAACTGCGCTTCTCAGAGAGTTTATAATATCAGTATAAATGTCGTGGAAAAGTAAAAATCTGGATTCTGAATTATTGAGTTGATATTCAATTTCACGGGCCGTTAAACGAAAATTTAGAGGAGCAAAAATCAAACCCAGTTTAGCCGCTGCAAAATAAGAGTCCAGGATTTCCGGACTGTCCCTTAGCAGAACCGAGATAGTATCTCCCTTTTTCAGCCCTATCTCCATAAAATAATTTGCCAGGCGGTTAGATCGCTCATTCAAATCTTTATAGCTATATTGAAGATCATCGAAAATCAGTGCGATCTTCTCTGGTGAAAACAGGCTTCTTTTTTCAATCAATTTACCAATATTCCATTTAATCCTGCTGATTTTTCTATCCATGCCGATCTCCTTAATAATTTTTAAAATATCCCACTGTTCCTAAATTACCAGTAGTTATTGAGCAGTCAGGGTTTTGACTGAATATTTATCATCAGGTCTTTTTTCACGTGCTTTGATTGCAATTATCTTAACTTGTTCCGCCATTTTCTCCAGTGCTGAGTAGGGATGAAAAACCTCCTTTACCCCAAGTTCTTTAATATAAACCTCATCTTTTTGGGGAATAATTCCACCCACAATAACCGGTATATCAAGCGCATTACTGGCCTGAAGTTTTTTAAATAACAGAGCCAGTAAAATACCGGGAGCCCCCTGCATGATACGATATCCGATTAAATCGACATCTTCCTGAATCGCTGTTTTTGCAATTTCTCCGGGTGTCTGAATTCCGCCAAGAATCACTTCTATTCCTGAATTCCTAAAAGTATTGGCCAGAACCCAGTAGCCTCTCTGATGATACCAGTCATCTCTGCTTAATAAAAATCGTAATGATTTTTCCATAATAGATCTCCTTTTAAGCCAAAACCGATGGCGGGCTGCAAACATAGGGGCCTTCGCCAGGCAAATTAAAAACTTCAGATTTTATTTTTGCAAACTCACCTCTGGTCATACCTGCCTTTACAGCCTCAATCAAAGGAGAAATCATATTTTCTCCCTTTTTCATCGTATCAATAAGTACTTTGGCTACCAATGCAAGTTTTTCACTATCACGCTCCTTTTTTACCTTTTGAAGACGCCTGATCTGCTTTTCAGCCACATCCGGAGAATATTCAGACAAAGCTTCAAAAGGCGCATACTCCTGCAGAGTCTTTAAGGCCTCCATCTGAATATCATTTTCCTCCACATGGATATTAACGCCTACCAGCTTGCGACTGCCTGAGTCAAACTCCTGTTGACTTTTTAAGGCAGCGCTTCGAATCTCACTGCACATCCATTCCCATGCCTTAAAGCCGCCACCTTTGGACATAAGTTTATCTATAATTTCAAAGGATTCTTCTTCAATCTTTTTTGTCAGGCATTCAAGATAATAAGAACCTCCCACAGGATCTATTATTTTTGTAATGCCGGATTCCAGATTGATAATCTGCTGGGTGCGAACAGATAATGAGGCGGAAAACTCGGTGGGAATTGCCAGGGCTTCGTCAAATGAGTTAATGCTCAGTGACTGAACTCCTCCCATAATAGCTGATAAGGCATAAAGAGTGCTTCTAACTAGATTATTAAAGGGTTGTTCGATGGTAAGGGTTGGCGCGTAGGTCTGACAGTGCATCCGGCACATCAGAGATCTTGGATCTTTGGAATCATATTTATCATGAAAAATTGTGGCCCAGACCTTTCGCATGGCCCGAAATTTGGCGATCTCTTCAAAAAATTCAGGGCCTGAATTAACAAACCAGGTTATGCGATGCAAAAAATCGTCAATATTCAATCCTCTTTTAATCAGTTCATCGCAGCCTGCCATGGCCGCCCCAACACCAAAAGCAATCTCCTGGGCAGCAGTACACCCGCCCTCTCTCACATTTCTCATATCAAGATAACCGGCGTTGAAATGGGGTACATTCCTGGCACAGTACTCCATAATATCCATACATTCTGTTTCAGGCCTGATCCAGTTTGACATGCTGCCCCTTAAAATAGCAAAATCAATGTCACGATCCCGTGCAATCGATAGATAGCAGGCCAGGGAATAGGCATTGGTACTGATCATGTGGACAGGATATTTCAGCATATCTATACCGTCAAAAAGTGTTTCATAATCAAATAAGCTATCAAGAGCTACTCCACCTTTGCCCACCAGCCCCTGCACTCTTTCATCATCACTATCCGCCCGGTTGCCTGAACCATCATCCGGCACGACCGAAAGGGCGTTAACACCCTTTGAGAGCATAAACCGCCAGCGCTGATTGGTTTCCTCCGCTGTTCCAAGACCGGTAACCTGTCTTATATGCAATCCTCTTGAAAGATAGCCTCCAGGATATACACCACGGGTGTAGGGGTATTGCCCGGGAAAAGAGATATCCTTGATGAAATCAAGGTCTTCAATATCTAGTGGTGAATATAGTGGTTTTACCGGCAGCCCTGAAAAAGTAAGATAATTTTTATCTGCCTTTGGAACCTTTTCCAATATCTTCTCCAACTTTGCCTCATAAAGTTGGCGGGCATCTTCTATCTCTTTTATAATATCTTCTTTTAGCATTAATTCATGACCTCCTGTAAGTTAGTGTTATCCATAATACTTCCGGCTGTAATATGAAGTGCGAAAAACAGCCTGATGCCTTTTCGACCTATCGGGCGGTCGGCTTATATTCGAATAACTTTAACCTGCATGAGTTGTCAAGCATTTTTTGATTCACGCAAAAAAAATAATTATT
>JASFBJ010000257.1 GCA_030149585.1 Desulfobacterales bacterium
TTCCTGCTTCTTATCATATCTTTGTCTTAAAAAACAGCGGTTCTTGTTTGACTTATCCTCTCCTTTTTTTTATAGTTTTTTTACTCCACATTATTTAACAAACAAAAGAGGAGGTTAAAAATGAGTAAAAAAGTTGGTGTTTTATTATCAGGCTGTGGTGTTTTTGATGGAGCAGAGATTCATGAATCAGTACTTACCCTTTTGGCGCTGGATCGGGCAGGTGCTCAGATTATCTGCATGGCTCCTGATATTGAGCAAATGCAGGTAATTAATCATATTACCCAGGAGCCAATGGAGGAAAAACGTAATGTGCTTATTGAATCTGCCAGAATCGCCCGGGGAGAAATCAAGGATTTAAAAGATGTTTTAGCTGCTGAGCTTGATGCGCTGATTATGCCTGGAGGTCTTGGAGCAGCTAAAAATCTAAGTGATTTTGCTGTCAAAGGACCTGAAGCATCAGTTAATCCAGAGGTTGAACGAATTTTAAAAGAGATGGTTGAAGCCGGCAAACCTGTCGGCGCTATCTGCATTGCCCCGGCAACTCTGACTAAAGCATTGTCGGAAAAAAAACCTGAAATAACAATCGGCAATGATGTGAGCACAGCATCTGCTATCGAGGCTATGGGTGGAAAACATAGTGAGTGCACAGTGGACATGATTCATGTTGATGAAAAAAATAAAATAGTTTCCACGCCTGCATATATGTTAGGGCCCGGCATTAAAGAAATTGCCGTTGGAATTGAAAAACTGGTTGATAAAGTGCTGGCCCTGGCATAGAAAATATTTATATTTAAAGGGTCGGGGAGAGAGTTGATCATAGCCCGGCCCTTTTTTATTTTGCCTTTTAAATTCAAATATTTTACAGGTTATTAATGAAAAACGGTCTTTATATTCATACCGCCAATCAACTGGAATTACTATCTAAAAAGCTGGCTCAAATTATAAAAACTCCTTTTGGAAATGATAAAGCAGCAGCTTTAAGTCCTGAAACTATAGTTTTGCAAAGCAAGGGCATGGAAACCTGGGTTTCAATGGAATTGGCCTCCCTTAATGGAATCTGTGCTAATTGCAATTTTTTTTTCCCGGATGCTTTTTTCAAGGATATCTTTACCAGGACTGTAATGGCGCTGCCTGATATAAACGGCTTTGAACCTGATTATCTGACCTTTAAGGTCATGAAACAACTGCCGCTTTTTCTGGATCAGATTGAATTTAAAGCTATAAAAGAGTATCTGAAAGATGATTTTAATCAATTAAAACTATTTCAGTTATCTGAAAAAATAGCAGATACTTATGACCAATACCTTATTTTCAGATCCAGGATGATTTTTAACTGGGAAAATTCTAATAATAATGAGATTCAATCAGATAACCGGCTGGCTAATAACTGGCAGGCGATTTTATGGGAAAAACTGAAAAGCGAAATTCCCGATATTCACCGGGCAGAGTTAAAAAAACAGTTATTAGCTTGTATTAAGGACAAAAAAGTTGATTTAACTCAAATGCCTTGCAGGGTATCTCTTTTTGGCATTTCATACCTTCCTGAATTTTATATTGAAATATTTGCGGCTTTGTCAGAAATTATACCGGTTCATTTTTTTCTTGTTAATCCATGTCAAGAGTATTGGGCTGATATTTTTTCTTCCCATGAAATCAAAAATATCAAGAAAAAATACAAAAATCATCAATATACCAGGGACGAGCTTCACCTTACCTCTGGAAACCCTCTTTTATCCTCATGGGGTAAACAGGGCAGGGATTTTTTCAGCCTCATTAATACACTGGACGCGATTATTGATGATGATTTCAGACCTCCTGCAACAACAGGCTTGCTGCGACAAATTCAATCCGATATTTTAAATATGGTTGAGCGCCGCTCTTCCCAGCAATATTTTGATACTCTGGATACCACTCCTCCTGTCTTTAAGGATGAGACAATTCAATTTCACAGCTGTCACAGCCCCATGCGGGAAATAGAGGTGCTTTATGATAACCTTTTGGCCATGTTTGAACAAGATACTGACCTTTTGCCAAAAGATATCATAATAATGACGCCGGATATTGAAACATATGCGCCATTTATTCAAGCTGTTTTTGACCAGCCCCAGGATGATTCAACCAAAATTCCTTATAGTATTGCCGACCCCGGCTTAAAAAAAGAGAGCCAGATTATTGATGCTTTTTTAGCCTTGCTCGCTATTCCAGGATCACGTTATGAGGCAAGCAAAATCATCTCGCTATTGGAATACCCTGTTATTCGGGAAAAATTTGATCTAAATGAAGCTGATTTAACTCTGGTTAGCATCTGGATAAAAGAGACTAATATATGCTGGGGTATGGACGGCAATCAGCGCCGCAAACTGGATTTGCCTGATATTCAGCAAAACACCTGGCAGGCTGGAATGGACAGGCTCTTATTGGGATATGCAATGCCGGGATATGACCGCCAACTGTTTGAGGGCATTTTGCCCTATGATAATATTGAGGGAACACAGACAAAAATTTTAGGAAGGTTTATAAATTTTCTAAAAACACTTTTTCAACTAACTGAATGGGCAGAGCAAAAACAGACCTTTGCCGGCTGGCTGGAGCGGGCAAAAAATATTTTAAATAAAATGATTCTGAAAAACAGTTTTACAGAAGGTGAGTTTTTGTCTGTTAATCGCTGCATTGATGATCTTGTTTATCAGGTAGAATCAGCAGGACTGGATAATCCTGTTTCATTTGACATGGTAAAAACTTGTCTGACCAAACGTCTGGAAAAAGGGAAAAATAATTTTGGATTTATTACCGGAGGGCTTACCTTTTGCGCTTTGCTTCCTGCGCGCAGCATACCCGCAAAGGTTATCTGTTTAGTGGGAATGAATACTGATATTTTTCCAGGAAATGATAGACCCGTCTCTTTTGATTTAATAACCTCTTCTCCCAGGCCTGGTGATCGATCCCAAAGAAATGACGATAAATATATGTTTCTGGAAGCCATCCTGGCTGCGCGAAAATTTTTATATATTAGTTATGTTGGCCGGAATATTCAGGATAACAGTCCAATATCGCCTTCGGTGGTGGTCAGTGAGTTGCTGGATTATTTAGAGGAATGCTTTGCTGCAACAAGAAAGCAATTGATAACCTGCCATAAACTGCAAGCTTTCAGCGGCGAGTATTTTAATCCAAAAGGTGATCTATTTACTTATTCCAAAGAAAATCTCACAGCCTTTAAAAATTTGACCGGCAATAAAAAAAGAGATCAATTTGTTTTATCCCGGCTGGCGGACCCGTCAATAGAGTATAAAACCCTGTCTGTAGAAACTTTATACCGTTTTTATCATAATCCAGCCCGGTTTTTTATGGAAAAGCGGCTTGGAATTCAATTTCAGGGAAAATATGATATGCCGCAGGATAGCGAAAACTTTATATTGGATTCTTTGCAGCAATATCAAATCGGTGAAGATTATCTTCATGACGGCTTAACTGATTATTCTTTTGACAATTTTACCCGGATTCAACAGGCCAAAGGCAATTTGCCCTACGGGCCGGTCGGCACCCTGTCTTTGAATAAGATCCAGCAGAGCGCATTAGTTCTGATAAATCAGATCAAGCCTTTGATTAATGGGGAAAATAGCAAATCCATAAAATATGATATTCAGATTGATAAATTTCAGTTAACTGGTTCTTTTAAAAACTATTATTCATCTGGTTTGATTTTTGGTTTAATTTTTTTTCGTTTTGCCAAAATAAATCCCAAAGATTTCTTAAAGGCTTTTATCAGCCATTTATTACTGCATTTGATTGAAGATGAGTCAGGGGTTCCGGCCAGGAGCATTCTTATCGGGAAAGACGCAATATTTGAATTAAAAAAAATACCAGATGCTGAAACAGTGTTAACTAAATTTTTGAATTTATATTGGGATGGATTATCAGAGCCCTTGCCTTTTTTTCCAAAATCTTCGCATGCCTTTGCAAAAAAGCTGATTATTGATAACAAATCTTCTGAGCAGGCCTTAAGCGATGCAAATAAAACCTGGATTGGCAATGATTTTATTGCGGGAGAAGGTGAGGATACTTATAATAAGATCTGTTTTAAAAATAAAAATCCTTTTGATGAAATTTTTCAGAAAGTTTCATTACAGATTTTTGAACCGATTTTTTCATGCTTTCAAAAAACTTCATAATGGCACTTGACATTCGGACATAATTGTCCGAATATAATCAATATGAAAGGTAATGAGTTCATCAGGCGGATTCGCAAATACGGTAAGCGGCATAATATGTACGTTCAGTGGATGTCCGAAAGAGGAAAAGGCAGTCATGGGACCTTATACTTGGGCAATAATCACCATACCATTATTCGCAATCCAAAAGAAGAGCTGAAAACCGGAACTTTTAACGCTATGCTCAAGCAACTTGGCTTGAAAAAAGAAGATATCTAACTGAGGTTTAAAATGAACCAATTTTCTTATCCTGTATCCTTCATACCAGATGAAGTAGATGGCGGTTTCACCGTTATCTTTCGTGATGTGCCGGAGGCTATCACTCAAGGAAATACCATAGAAGAATGTCTAATTGAGGCTGCCGACTGCATTGAAGAGGCTATGGCGGGTCGTATTCGCCGTGGTGATGATGTACCCGTACCATCCAAATGCAAGACAGGCGAAAAGCTGGTTTCTGTTCCTATGCAAATGGCCATGAAAGCCGCTCTTTATCAGGCTATGAAGGAGACCGGCATTTCCAAGTCTGAACTTGCCCGAAAAATGGGTACTCACGAGAAGGTGGTGCGTCGTATCCTTGATCCACATCATGGAACCAAATTTCCGACAATGGAACGTACATTGTTTGCTCTAGGAAAACGTGCAAAATTACATGTTACCTAAAAAATAAAGTATAAATTTAGAGGATACTTCACAAAAGGATGTCCCTGAATTGCTTTATTTTTATGAGTTCAAACCCTGTCCAACCCATTTTTGAATGATGTTATTTACGAGGTCCTTACCAATTGGTTTTGCCACAAAATCATCCATTCCAGCGTCAAAACACATCTTGCGATGTTCCTTTAGTACATTGGCTGTCATTGCAATTATCGGTATGTGAAGATTGTTGTTGTCAGAGGTT
>JASFBJ010000061.1 GCA_030149585.1 Desulfobacterales bacterium
ATTTAAATTACCGAAGTGTGAGGATCCTGACCACGATATTCAATCATATCACACTCATCAACATCACATTTATTGCCAAGATCACAAATTTTGCTGATTCCATATCCAAGATCAGCGTAAGGGTAGGCCTGGGGATTGATCATGCCGGTCTGAGCGCAAATAGATACCCCGCCCTTATTCAGTCTGGAATAACCGGAAGTATATGGACAGGGATTAAAATCATCAGAGCTGCTGGCGGTGCCGGATGTATTGGGACCTATAATTCGAATGCCGGCTGCTGTGGCAATATCATCAATTTCTTTTTGCAGGTTTTTGCCTTCTTCATCCCTTTCACCAAAGCCATCTGATACAATCACTACCGCCTTGATATTTTTACCGGCACATTGTTGAATTATTGCAGGAACATTTTTCCGACCGATCATAATCAGAGCCAAGTCGATTTTTTCATCAATTTCCATCAAAGATGGATAAACATTACACCCTAATACTTCCTTATATGAAGGATTAACTGGAAATATTTTACCTTTGAACCCGCCATCCATCAAGGTTTTAACAGCTAAATAACCGCCAAAAAAACCAGGGCGAAATGAACCTATAATCGCAATGCCGGCCGGATTAAAAAACTTGTGAATTATTTCATCCATTGCCATGAATTCACATCCTTTTCTTTTATCTCTTATAGATTTATGCCTGAATAAAAAATATTCAAGGTCTGATCCAATCTCCCTGTTCACGATAGGAGACAGTTATTTTTTTTAATTTGTCTTTATTAGCTAGAAAACGCTCCTTCATCCCCACCAGCCACTTACGATGTTCAAGAGCATCTTCAGTGGTTAAAAAAAGTTGATGTTCACCTTTATCTACTTCAAAGACAGGACTCTCAACTGAGCCGGAAAGAGTTCCATAATTGGAACATAACATACATTGAACCTTGTTCCCGCCAAGAAAACGAAATGTATCTCCATCACATAAGGGACAAACAACTGTGCTGGATTTTACCGGCTGTCCAAAGAGATTAGCGGCCAGTTCAGCTGCTTTGTTTTTATTTGCTTCATTTAAAAAAACTTCCCCCGGTAATGCACCGTAAATAATGTCACATTGTTTAATATCGGCTAAAATTAAACTGAAAAAACTTTTTATGCCCAGCAGGGTATATCCTTCATAGCCATTGATTCCGGCAATTCCAACGCCAACGGCGGGTTTTTCCCAGAGTTTTTTATTATGAGTATAAAAAGAAAGGCCCCTATCCAAAAATAACTTTAAAATGGCATTTGCACCCAAAAAATAGGTTGGAGCAGCTAAAATCAGCGCATCCGCTTCCAAAATAGCATCCAGAACCTTATGCATATCATCATTAATAATACATTTTTTAGTTTTAACCATGCACTGATAACAGGCCCTGCATGGTCTTATGTCAAAATCATGGAGCCGCAATAAACGCAATTCATGGGGCTGATCAATTTGACTGCTGATCTCCTTGACCATAATTTCGCAATTGCCAAGTTTTCGTGGCGAAGCAATAAGTCCTAGAATCTTTTTCATAAGTTCTCCTTGTTAATAATAGGTTAGTTGGCTTTATTTTGCTGATACTGTTTTATCATTTTTGCTGCAAGGGGGCCGTCAGAGCGCCAGATCATGCATGTATCGATGATATAGGGTGCCATTGACCTTAATGAAGAATCAGGTTTTAAAGGTTTTCTTGCCAGATAAGCCCAAAAGCCCTGAATCGCTGCAGGAGCCATGGCAAGTAAAAGAGTCGTTAAATGAACACAACCCTTCCTCCCGCCCAAAATATCTTTAATTTTAAGAGTAAATCCCTGGGAAATATTCATGCCCTTAATTATATCAAGGGTTTTGGCTGTTTCCACGCACTCCTTGCGAGGAATGCCCGGCATCTCAACTTCAACATCTTTAATCATAAATCCGGGAAACTGAATGAGTAACCTGATAATCATGTGGTGTACTGTCCCTGGTAATTGTTTTTCCTTATTAAAATTATAGGATATTGACAGCCTCTCATCGTGCAACTCACCCTCCACGATAATATGCTGATCATCATAATCATATGTGGAAATATTAATATTGCGGTTATGCAATTTTTTCCCTTTATTCTTTTTAAGAAAATCCACCCTTCCTCCCTTATTTTCATTTTTTATCAGATTAAAAATTACCTATTGAGGTTCATTTTGTCAATAAAAGGTTTGTTAAGAGCTCCAAAGGCTCGGGGATTCGAGGGTTCAGGAATCTACGGTTCATCTGAAGAATTCTTCCGGCCAATTTTTTTGAAAGTAAAGGATATGAATCTATTCCACAGGGACTATCCCCCGGCCTTTTTAGCTTTATAGCCCAGCTTATTGAGCTCTTCAATCAGAATATCTCTGTGATCACCCTGAATTTCAATTACACTGCTTTTTATTGTTCCACCGCTTCCACATTTTTGTTTAAGTTTTTTTGCAAGCTCTTTTAACTGAATTCCTTCAAGAGAAAGTCCTCTGATTAAGGAAACGCATTTTCCTTTTCTTCCCTTGACAGATCTCTCGACACGAACCTCTCCGTCTCCCCTGGCAGGATTATTTTTTTCCTTTTTGCATTGACATTTATCAGATTGCTTTCCGCAGGAAGGACACATCCTGCCAAACCCCGTTGAATAAACAAGTCCGCTATTATTATCGCTATCTTTCAATTTTAAAAATGCTCTCCCATAGTCTTGAGGATCGAAGGCAGAAATAGTGACGTTATTATTTCATGCATTATATTCAGGCAGCTCAAATGCGGTTTTCTCTCTATTTTTTCCGCTTATCCCGAATATAAAGGCTCTTTGAATTGGTAGCGCCTATTTGCCTTTCTTCTATGTCAAAAAGCTTTATTGCGGAAACCAGCTCACCTAATTTTCCATACCCGTAATTACGTGGGTCAAACTCAGGGGATTGTTTCGCAATATTACTGCCGACAGGTGCAAGATGAGCCCACCCACTTTCATCGGAGGACGCTTCCACGGCATTACGTAACAGGCTTACCAGTTTTGTATCTTGTTTTAACTCCCTGCTGGATTTTTTGACAATCGCTTCACTGTCATCGGTCTTCGCTCGAAGAACCTCTGTGTAAATAAATTTGTCACAAGCTGAAACAAAAGCAGAAGGCGTCTTTTGTTCTCCAAAGCCATATACCAATAATCCTGATTCTCTGATTCTTGACGCCAGCTTGGTAAAATCACTATCACTCGATACTATACAGAATCCGTTAAAGTTACTGGTGTATAATAAGTCCATTGCGTCAATAATCATTGCGCTATCTGTTGCGTTTTTTCCTTTTGTGTACGCAAATTGCTGCATTGGCTGAATAGAATATTGCAATAGAACCTCTTTCCATCCTTTCAGGCCAGGCGCCGTCCAATCGCCATAGATTCTCTTGACGCTGGCTATTCCGTAATTTGCTATCTCTACCAGTAGACTATCAACGATGCTTGGTTGAGCATTATCCGCGTCAATAAGAACTGCTAACTTGTCAGTGTTTTCCATAAAAGACTCCTTGCCTTAGACGAACCAACAGACAAGCAAGGTGTGGATTTATTTCTTTCTGGGGCACTTGCCGTGATCCGACCCTCTTTTTCTCCAGCATTATTATATGCCTTGTTCTCATCAGGTTTATTTTTTACTAAAAAACAATTTGGCCGGCCGTGCATTTATTAGGAGCGTAAAAAAAACCCATCACTTCTATGCGCCACTGCCATGGCCTCGACTGGAAGATGAAATTCCGAATTTTGTTAATAATTCGTACAGACGCGAACGTGATATGTTGGAAATTTTACAGGCCTTAGGTATATTATAGGCAGATAGCGAAATAAGATCCTGTAAATATTTTTTCTCCATTGACTGACGGTACTCCTTAAAATTGGGAAGGGTTGCAGGATGCCGAGCGACTGGTGCAGAAGTCTCAAAATTTGCATTATCTTGCTGCTCGTTATTCTTTTTAAAGGAATCGCAGAGAACCTTGACTCTAATATGAAGGGGTAAATGCTTGGCATATAGCATGGATTCATTGCCGGCCACAGCGAGCATGCCGTCAATAGTATTAACCAGCTCTCTGACATTACCCGGCCAGTCATAATTTAAAAACGCCTCAAAAAGTTCCGGTGAAAATCCCTTGGGCTCCATATCATAGCATTGACATAATCTGGCCATATGATGCCGGGCCAAGTCCTTGATATCCTCAGGCCGACTCCGCAGCGGCGGTAATTCAATACTTAAAGCCCTTATACGAAAAAGCAGATCTTTGCGAAATTCTCCATTTTTTTGCATCTTTTCAAGATCGCGATTGGTCGCTGCAATTAACCTGAAGTTACTATCTTTCTCTTTTTTACCACCCACTGGTCTGAATCTGCGTTCCTGCAAAACCCGCAAAAAAGCTTTCTGTGTAATAAGGGGAAGTTCACCAACTTCGTCCAAAAAAAGTGTGCCCCCGTCAGCCTGCTCAATCAAACCTTCCTGAGGACGATCTGCTCCGGTAAAAGCTCCTTTAACATGGCCGAACAGTACGCTTTCAACCAATGTCTCAGGTAAAGCCGTACAATCAACAACCACGAAATTCTTATCAGCCCTGGGATTATTAGCCCGCACAGTTCCCATGGCAGATAATTTCTCAGCTCTGGGGCTGTTAGAGTGGATAGCCCTGGAAAAAAGTTCCTTCCCGGTTCCTGTATCACCGGTAATCAGAACATTTGCGTCACAAATTGCGGCCTGTGCCAAAAGATCAAAACATGGTCTCATCATTGCGCTGTTACCGATGATTCGTTCTCGTTTAAGAGATGCCGCGGGTATTATTTCTGATTTTTCTTTGCGGTATTGAATAGCCCTGTCAATGGAAAATATAATATTTTGTACAGAAGACTTTTTTTCAAGATAATCCCAGGCACCGTTGCGAACAGCAAACTCGGCGCTGTCCGGGTCTCCAAAACCAGTCATGATTATAATTTCAGGATCTTTTGATGATTGCTTTAACTGTGACAAAGCTTCCAGGCCATTGCCGTCCGGTAAACTTACATCCAGCAAAATAACATCAAACTGAGAGGTTTTTGCCTTTTTAATCCCTTTTTTCAGCAACATTGCCATTTCAACTTCATGGCCCAGATGTGTCAGCAATTCAGCTAATGCATCGCAAACAGCTGTTTCGTCATCAATAATCAGAACCTTGCCCATAAATTCCTCTTATAAAAACTGATAGTTACGAATATACACAAATAAGTTCAGCAATTTGATATAATATGTTATCTTTAATTTCAAAGCAAGCTTAAAGGATAAATATTTCTAATTCAGCTATACCATATTTTTGTCCTCGTTCCTGACAACATAGGCTGCTTTAGTCGGCATCCTTCAAATGTAGATTACACTTTTTTGATGTTGCTCCTTTTCTGGTGCCCATGCTCTATCGTGGGCACCATATGCGGTATGCATTCCCACGCTGGAGCGTGGGAACGAGAAATACACAGAAAATAAGGGCCCCCGGGCCGCCTGTGGTCAAAGCCCGGCTTTTGATTATTTATCGCCATAATCTGCTTTAACTTTCAGCCTGTCAATCTCACCATCTTCAGTTTTGGGAAGCTGATCAACAAAAACCACCTCTTTTGGCTTTTTAAATCTGGCAATTTTTGATGCCACAAATTCAATCAGATCTGCTTTTGTCAGAGATGCACCCTCTTTAAGTTTGCAAATCGCTTTAATTGCTTCTCCCCATTTTTTATCACGGATGCCGATAACCGACACTTCTTCCAGCATTGGATGCTCTAAAATAGCCTTTTCAACTTCCGCTGGATAAACATTTTCCCCGCCAGGCTTGATTAACTCTTTTTCAGGCATGCGGGCAACATAAAAAAGGTATCCATCATCATCAAAACGACCCATATCACCTGTATGGTGCCAGTCATCGCGGAATGTATGATCATTATCCTCAGGCAAATTCCAGTATCCCATGAAAACCAGAGGCCCGCGAACTACAATCTCTCCTGGTTTGCCCGGCGGCAGAAAATTACCATGAGGGTCAACAATTTTTACTTCCGCCATCGGTGATGGCTTGCCGGCTGAGCCTGGTTTTTCATTAAACGGTGCAAAAGTCACAAAACCGGCTGTCTCAGATTGTCCAAAGGCTGTCCAAAAAGTCCCTCCTGTAATTTTTTCATATTGTTTGACAGTATCTGGATGTTCCATGCCGCCCAGTGTTTTTACACTGGAGATATCGTATTTAAGCTCTTGATTTTTTTCCAGGAGGGTTGATAACATTGGAGGAAATTCAAAAAAGATGCTGACCTTATCTTCCTGAATATGTTTTAAAGCTGCCTCAGGGTCAAATTTGGGCAAAATAACATTTAATCCTCCAGCGTGCATTATATTCAGCGCAAGGCCTAAACCTGCCACATGAAATAAAGGCAGCATGCATAAATTACAATCTTTTTCATTTAATTGCCAGATGTAGATGCTTTGCAAATTGGCAACCACAAGATTTTGATGGGATAAAGTAGCCCCTCTTGGATTACCTGCCACAGCTGCGGTATGAATAATTACATAGGCGTCATCAGCTTTAACATCGGATGCCTTTTCTGCACTTTTGGTATCGGCCATAAGTTCATCAAAGGCGACGAATTCACCAACAGCATTTCCTATAGCATATATTTTTTCAATAAAATCAAATTTAGCGGCAAGTAATGCAGTCAATTCCTGAAAATCTGAATCAGCAAAAACTATTTTTGGAGCGCAATCTTTTATGACATACTCAATTTCTTCCGGCTTTAAACGCCAGTTAACCGGCAGCATAACAGCACCGATTTTAGCAGCTGCTCCATATAAATACATATATTCCAAGCTGTTTTGGGCAATTATGCCGATTCGATCGCCTTTTTCAACCCCGATTCCCTGCAATCCATTGGCCAATTGATCAGCTTTTTCTTTAAATTGAAGATGAGTTAAACTGCTTTCATTGCAAATGAACGCCGGACGATCCTTGTAAATCCGGGCATTTCGTTTAATAATGCTGTAAATTGAATAATCGTAAAGTCCCATTCATGCGCCTCCTTTAATTTTTTCTGATTTACAATTTGTTGACAAAGATACAGGTTCTTATTAAAAGTTTTATAATTATTTCATATTCAAAAATGATTATACTTAAAAATTATATTTTTTCAGGAAAAATATTTGACTTATGTATAGAATTTTACCAGCGATAATATTATTATTTATATTAGCTGCAATCGCCAGGGCTGACATTATTATTCTAAAAACAGGGGAAAAATTTGAAACCCTAAAAGTATGGGAAGAGAATAATAAAATTAAATATTTTATGCAAGGCCAAATTATCTGCGTTAAAAAAAAGGATGTTGAAAAAGTTATTAAATCCAGCCCTTCCAAAGCATTTCAACCAAAGAAAAAATCAATTAAAGAGCGGTTCACGCAAGCCTTAAAAAATGAAAAATCAGATAGCCCACAAAACCGGCAATATTTTCAAAAGCAATCTTCAAATGATCAATCTTCGATGCTTGGTATTTGGGGATTAAACTGGGATCTCAAACCCGGCGATATTCAAGATATAAAAAAAACAAGGGTAAATCCAGACTATGGCGGTATTGACGAATATTGTCCCCAGCAGGAGAATTTGCATCTTGGCCAGGCGCCCCTGGATGGCGCAGTTTTCGGATTCAGGCAGGAAAAATTCTACACCCTGATTCTGTGGACTTTTGGGGACGATAATTACCATCTTTTACGCAAAGAGGTTTTTAATATTTTTGGACCAGGAGCCCAAAGAGATAAGACAGTTGAACGATATGTCTGGTATAATGATTTTTCAGATCGCCTGCTGGAATATAATTCAAAGACCAAAACCGCGCTTTTCTGGCTTAGATCCCACAAACTGGACCAAGAAATTAAAAAAAAATTACAACCTGAAAAATAATAATATAAGAAGAGAGACCAAAGTTATTTGGTCTCCGTTCCTTATCATTTAACAAGCAAAGAAGGCAGCCAGGTAATTGTCCATGGAAACAGCACACAAATAATAAGGCCCAGCTCCATCAAACGCCAGAATGGAAATGAGCCGCGGTAAATATCGCCCATGCTGACTTCGGGAGGTGCCACCCCTTTTAAATAGAAAAGAGCATATCCAAATGGCGGGGTTAGAAATGAATCCTGCAACATTACCGCAATAATTACTACAAACCAGACCTTATCAAAACCCAGATCCTGGGCAATGGGTAAAAAAATCGGAAAAATCAGCATGACTATCGCAAGCCAGTCTATAAACATCCCCAGCAAAAAAATAATCAGCATCATAATAACAAAGGTTCCCCATCTCCCAAAACCAACTCCAAGAATAAAATCTTTAACCACATCACCGCCGCCCAGACTGAGGAAAACTCCGGTATAGCAGGTGGCTCCGATAACCACTACCAGCACCATGGATGTGATTTTTCCGGTTTCAACTACTGATTCATAAAGTCCCTGCCAGCTAAATTTACCATAAGCCAGAATCAGCAAAAAAGAAAGAAAAGCACCTACACCGGAAGCTTCTGTTGGAGTAGCAATCCCTGTAAAAATTGTTCCAAGCACTCCAAGAATAAGAATCATTGGAGGTACCAGAGATTTGAGCATCATGATAACCAGCATCTTGAAAGATACAGCCTGACGTTCTTCAATGGAAATGGGTGGGCCAAGTTCAGGGTGCAATATGCATTTAATAATAATATAAAAGATGTACAGGCTGGCCAGAATAAATCCCGGAATAATAGCGCCGGCAAAAAGACTCCCCACGGAGATAGCCGCCTGATTAGCCATTACTACCAGCATAATGCTCGGTGGAATCAAAATTCCAAGGGTCCCGCCCGCGCAAATTACTCCACTGCTCAGACGTTTGTCATAATTATGCTTGAGCATTACCGGCATTCCCATCAGCCCCATGCTGACAACCGAAGCGCCTATGATTCCAGTGCAGGCTCCAAATAAAGTGGAGACAATGACTACCGCAATTGCCATACCTCCCGGCAGTCTTCCGAATAAATGACGCATGGCCTCAAACAGATCCTCTGAAACCTGTGATCTGGTCAGTAACTGGGCCATGAAAACAAACATGGGAACAGCAATCAGCACGTAATTATCCATAACTCCGTAAATACGGCCAATGAACATATACAAAGAGCTGGGACCCAGTCCTATAATACCAAATATTACAGCAATCCCGCCTAATACAAAAGACAAAGGATGCCCCATGAAAAGGCCCACAACCAGTCCGAAAAACATTAAAAAAGTCCACCATTCCGGGCTTAATTCGATCATAGAAATGCTTCCTTTTTATTTTTTGGATAGAATTAAAATATTTTTTATGCAAACAGATAAACCCTGCAAAAAAAGCAGCAGGGCAGTAAGAGGAATAACTGTTTTAATTGGATACAGGGGCGGTGCAAAAATGCTCCAGCTGGTTTCAGCAATTGCCCAGGACTGTGCGGCAAATCCATATCCTTTCCACATTAAGACTAAGCAAAAAGGGAATAAGAAAAGAATATATGAAATAAGTGATAGACCGGCTCTGGTTCGCTTTGACAGTCTGATTTCAATAATGTCAATGGCCACATGGGAGTTATGAAGCAAAGCAAAACCAGCCAATATCATAAAATGGAATCCGTATAATTGTTTGGTTATCTCAAAATTCCAGATGGTGGGAGCCCCGAAAAACCGTCTTAAAATTACTTCCATAACCACCAATAATGTTAAAACTACAATGATCCAGCTAAAAACTCTTCCGATCCATTCATTAATATTATCGATCATTATTGCTAATCGAAGCATAATTATCTCCGCTAAGGATTTTCAATAAGGGTGGGGAGCTTCCGGCAAGTTATGAACCAGAAGTACTCCCCCTTTGTTGAATCTTTTTTAAAGTCTATTATTTGATTTCAGGTAAATTGGCAATATTTCGCCCATAATTAAAAGGAGCTCCTATGGAGCGCCACTTTTCAATATCTTTTAAGAATTTGACCTGGGAGCGAGCCACTTTGGCAAAAAGAGGATTTTTTTTGCTCTCTTTGACAAGTACCTGCATTGCAATTTCCTGGAGTTTCAAAAGATCTTTATCATTGAGCCTGGTAATTGTAGTTCCTTTTTCAAGAAATTTTCTGGTTGCATCAATATTCCCATACTCAAAAAAGGAGGTGCTCCAGGTATAGGTTGCCATGGCAGCATATTCAACCAGCTTTTTAAGATCATCCGGCAATTTTCCCCAGGCTTTTTTATTTATCATTATACCAAGCGGAGATCCTGGCTGATGCCAGCCGGGAGAGCACCAGTACTTTGTAACCTCGCCAAAACCCATTGGCCAGTCAAGCGACGGCATTGAAAATTCACCACCGTCAATAGTCCCTTTTTCCAAAGCCTGATAAACTTCTCCGCCTGAAAGCATTACCTGGGAAGCTCCAAGCTGTTTTAAAATTTCACCCTGGGGACGACCGGACATTCTTATTTTAAGCCCTTTATAATCTTCAAGTTTATAAATTGGCTTATTAGCCCTGACCCCTGATTCGGAGAACATACAGCTATGAGTAAAATAGACTAAACCAAATTTACCGTAAACTTCATTAAAAATCTCCGCCCCTCCACCCTGATAGATCCATAACTGATAGTCAACACCTGTAAGCAGCATTGGAAAAGCGCCCAGGATACCAAAGGCGCTGTTCTTGCCTGCCCAATATCCCGGCCAGTCAAATCCGCCCTGCACAACCCCATTTGCAACAGCGTCCAGAAGTTCAAAGGTCGGCACGATTTCTCCTGAAGTAAAAAGCTTGATTTTCAATCGACCGGAACTTATGCTGTTGACAATCTCGACAAATTTTCTATCCGCCTCAATCAAAGGGATTGAAGGTGGCCAGCAAGTGGCCATACGCCAGTGAATTGTTTTTTCAGCAGCAGGAGCCGGCGTGGTTAGAGTAATTAAAACTAATCCGATAATTCCTAAAACCGTTCCAAGAAGTAAGCATTTTTTCATTTTAAATCTCCATTTAAAATCAATTTAATTAAATTTTCAATTAAGCTATTTTCCGCCAGTTAAAGGAAAAATCACCTCCTCTCAAACAGCCCAACACCTGAGGGCTTCTACTCTTTATGCCATTTTTCAACTTCATGGCGTAATATTTTCCCAGTGGTACTGCGGGGAAATTTATCCAGAGGCACAAATTCAAATAAACGGGGTTTTTTATAACCTGCAAGTTTCTGTTTGCAAAGAGTCATAAGTTCATCGGCCGAAACCTTTGGATCATTTGCTGCAATATAAGCCTTGGGAATTTCACCCCATTTTTGATCGGAAGCTCTCACAACCACAGCTTCATCCACTGCTGTATGACTCATTAATACACGTTCAATTTCCGCTGGATAGATATTTTCCCCACCACTTTTAATTAAATATTTGCGTCGATCAACAAAATTAACACGCCTGTCCTCCTGCATGGTGAAAACATCCCCCATGTGGAACCAGCCATTACGAAAATCATCGTTATTTGTCTTTTCATTATTCCAGTAACCACTGCATATAGAAATTCCCCGGATTATAAGTTCACCAGGTTCATTTAACGGCACATCCTGATCATCCTGGTCTATCAATCGAATCTCGCATGCAGAGTTGACTTTTTTTGCAAAATCAGTGGGTACTTTTCCGATGGCAAGCGTTGAGTTGCTGGCTGGAGCCATTCCAGTCTCGGTAGAGCCGAATGTATTCAGATAGGGAGCATTGACCAGTCTGGTAATTTCAGCAATGGTTTGAGGAGGAACCAAATCCGCCATAGCCCCTACGGTAAGAACTCCTACAGGTTTTTTATCAGTTTTTTGCAGCAATTCTATAACAGGATCAAAACTGCCGGGCATCAAGAGAAACCAACCCAGCCGCTCGGTAAAAAGATGGTGGACCATCCTTTCCGGTTCAAGCCCTGGAATAGGGATAAACTTTCCGCCAATAATATTATTTACCAGCATCTGATCCATGGAGGCCATATGAAACATCGGCGCCCATCCAAGAAAGGTGTCTTTGGGTTTTAAATTCAGATCCCGCACCCAGATCCAGGCCCTGCCGAAAAGGGCTCTATGTGTGATAATCGCGCCTTTGGGATATCCTGTTGTTCCACTTGTATAAACAATTACCAGGGCGTCTTCAGGAACCACATTTGATATGGGCTCCCTGGCGTTTCCGCTTTCAAGGAGAGTCTGATAGGAAAATTCATTTTCATTTTCAGGGACTTCATCCAGAAAAATAACTCTTTTTAAAGATGTAAGATCATTTCTAACCTGTTCAAAAAGATTACGATGAATTGCTGAAACCACAATAGTTTCAGGTGATGTTAAATTTATGCAGTATTTCAACTCATCCGGTGCTAAACGCCAGTTAAGACAAGGTACGATGATTCCAAGCTTTGCAGCCGCGTATACCACCTCACAATATTCAACCCGGTTTTCAGCCAAAACAGCAACCCGATCACCCCTTACTATGCCCTGAGCTAAAAAGGCATTTGCCAGGCAGTTTGCCCGGGTGTTGAGCTGAGTAAAAGTCAAAGCGCCCTTATCCCACTGGATTGCAACGCTATCCGGAATAATACGCGCGTTATAGCGCAGAGCGTCTCCAACTGTAAGATAACCGGATCTTAAAATAGATCGGGTAGTCTCTTTACTTCCAGGATTAAAATTCGGGGTCATTATAACTCCTCCTTTTCCAGTAGAATTATTTAATAGGGCAAAAACACGATACTAGTATAATTATAAAGATTTTTTTAAAATTAAATCATTGATATCAGATTGACTATAACCAAGTTCCAATAAAATATCTTCGTTATGCTGCCCAAGCAAAGGCGCACCATTCTTGATTTGATGGGGGGTTTTACTAAAACGAACAGGTGTATTGACCACCTTTAATCGACCAACTGCAGGATGATCAACTTCTACAACAAAATCATTTGCTTTGGATTGAGGATCTTCAAGGGCACTTTTAATAGTGTGAACAGGGGCCCAGATCAGTTTATATGAATTAAAAATTTCAGCCCACTCAGCCATATCTTTAACAGCTATTGCTTTATCCATCAGCTCAATTAACTGCTTATAATTGGCTAATCTTTGAGCGCTGGAATTAAAGTGGGGATCATCTATCAGCTCTTCTAAGGACAGTGCCCGGCAAAGAGGTTCCCAAAATGGATCAGGTAAAACCATAGTAAAAATAAACCAGCTTCGATCCTTTGTTTTATAAATATTGAAAAGTGGATTTTTCATGTCCATTCTGGATACCTGCTTTATATCCTGACCACTTAAAATCGCGGCCTGCCCTTGCCAGGAGGTAGTCCAGATTCCGGTATTCATTAGTGAAATATCAACTTTTTGAGAAATGCCGCGTTTTTCACGGGTATATAAAGCAGCGCAAATTCCAGCGGCAAAGGCAAGAGCCGTGACATGATCTCCCATAGCCGGCCGTTGAAAAGCCGGGGGTGATTCAGGATCACCAATGGTTGACATTATACCTGAGCTGGCCCAGAAAGCGGAAAAATCATAACCTGGTTTTTTATTATTTTCCCCTTTAAGACCATATCCGGTTAAATGCCCATAAATCAAATCAGAATTAATCATCTTTAAAGAATTCTCATCCATGTTGATTCGATGCAGGGCGGATTCAGGAAGATTTGAGACAAATACATCCGCTTTTTCAACCAGCTGATGGGCAATTTTTTGAGCAGTCTCCTTTTTTAAGTCCAGAGCCAGACTGCGTTTATTACGATTATCAGATTCCCAGCCGGGAGAAAGAGGACATTCAGGCAGCCAGCCTTCGCCTTTATAAGCACGGCAGGGATCTCCACCTGTTGAGTGTTCAATTTTAATAACATCAGCACCCCAGTCTGCTAAAATTACGCAGGCCGCTGGAGCAGCCGCCCATGTGCTTAAATCCACAACTTTAACATCTTCTAAAGGTCCGCTCATATCCAGCTCCTGATTTTAAAAAAATGAACCAGCATCTCTATAACTATATTAATGACAAATTTTGTGGAAATGATTAGAAGTTGAAGTTCATTTAATAAAATTTATATATTTTAGTTTTAATTTTATGTCAACCTTAATTTAATTTAATAAAGCTTCAACTAAAAAAAATACAAGCCTTTTGATCAAAGAATCAGTATGTTTTTATAAAAAATTTAGGCATCCTTCAAATTTAGTTTACACTTTTTAGATGTTGCTTCTTGCCTGGTTCCC
>JASFBJ010000258.1 GCA_030149585.1 Desulfobacterales bacterium
CCGCTCGGCAATATCTATCTTAAAATATTCAGCAACTGGTTGAAATATTTCAGGAGAATTATTTTGAACTTGCCTTGCAGCATTCAAGACAACATCCAGGCTGGATTTACTCATCTTTCCCAGAGGCCGACGACAGGGCCCGGCAGGCATTCCAAGAATTGCCATCAGGGTTTTTATGGCCAGGGGATTTCTTGCCCGAAACTCTACCTCTCCATAAGGTGTTTTTTCCATGGTTTTCACCGTAACCAGGTCAAAAAGAGGGGCAAGGGCTGACTGCATTTTTTTTGCTTCTATTAAATTCCCATTTAATAAAAATTTTACCATCTCACCAACTGCTTTGGGCGCCACATTGGTAATTACTGAAATTACTCCGGCAGCTTTAATTAAAGGGTCGCTAATCATTTGAAAAGTCATTGCATCATCACCTGAAAAGATAATATAATCAGGGCCGCAGTATTCCCTGGTTAGTTTCATATTATTAATTTTTCCAGTGGCTTCCTTTACGATATTTATATTATTAAATTCTTTATTTAAAATAGCCAGATCCTGTGGTAATAGCTGAGTGCCTGTACGGCCGGGAATCACATAAGGAATAATCGTCAAATCAGGAAAAGCTTTTGCTACCGGTGTAATATACTCTTTTCTGATCTCCAGAGAACTTGGCCCATTATAATAGGGATCTACCAATAAAACGCCGTCAACACCCGCTTTTGCGGCATGGCTGGTGGCTATAATAGCCTCTTTGGTATTATTGCTGCCTGTACCGGCTATACAAAGAACTTTGTTTTTTGTTTGTGCAGCTATTTTTTCAACTACCTTATTATGCTCTTCCCACTCAAGGGTTGGACTTTCACCTGTGGTGCCTACGGCCAGAATGCCTGTTATGTTGTTTTGGATTTGAAACTCAACCAGCTGCTGCAGGCCTTCATAATCTACGGCCTGGCCATCAGGAGTAAATGGTGTTATAATTGCTGTATAAGTACCCGGTTGCATAATTGCTCCTCGTTAATTGCGCGTAACACTCAATATAAAACCTGAATTAAACAACCCATTTAATAAATTTCGTGAATAATAACAATTTTGTTTAAATTCAAGGAAGGAAAAAAATTTAATTTTATATCTTTATTTGTCACGGTTAAGCGAATTACCAAGATATGTCAAGAAAAAATGCCCTGCAAGATATAATTTCTATCATGATTTTTTCAAATAATTAAAATATATGTTTGCTTTATTATATATAAAAATATATGTTTTATTGTTTATAGATTTCAATCATTCGGGACTTATCAGTCTATACTGATCAGGCAGATATGAATTCAATAAATAAAATAGAAAACTTTAGATTTTTTTCAATATATTTAGAGGTAGATCAATGAATCAAGCTAAAAATGCAGATGAATATATCGCCATGCAGCGTTCCGCTCTTGCAGGTAATGCAGAGTGCGGCACATCCCATTATAATCTGGCTGTAGCTCTAATGGGGAAAAAGGAGTACGAGGAAGCTGAGCACGAATTTTTAGAGGCTCTGGATTGCAGCCCAACTTTGGCTGAAGCCTATGTTCATTTAGGAGGACTGCGCCTTAAACAAAATGATCTGGAAGGGTGCCTGGCCTATAATCAGCAATCCGTAAAAGTACGTCCCGGTTTTTCAGAAGGATGGGGGAATATTGGCTTTGTTCTTTTGCAGTTGGGCAAGGTTGACGAAGCTATCACGGCTCTTGAAAAAGCCACTAAATTTAATTTCAGATTCGTTCAGGCTTTAACAACCCTGGCTAACGCCTACTTAATTAAAGGGCGGATCTCTGAAAGCATTGAAACCAACTTAAAAGTCCTGGAACTGGAAGGTAATTTTGGTGTGGCCCATAATAATCTGACCGTTGCCTATCTTGAAAATAATGAGCCTGAGCTGGCTGCCGGTCATTGCAAAAAAGCAGTTGCCGCAGGTTATAAAGTGGCTCCCGAGTTATTAAAAGAACTGGAAGCATATTTATAAAAAATGAGCTTCTTTTTCCAGATTCATTAATCACCAAACAAGCTGAATATGCATTCCAAACCCGTTTTCAGTTATTATCTAAGCGATCTTGAAAACCCCGCAGGGCCGCTTGATCCATTATGGGAAATGCCATTGCCCATGAAACGCACTGAGTTTACCGGGTCTTTAGAAGCTGGAACAAAACCAGCTATAACTTATGGAGATTATTTTAAAGAAGCTGCTGATTTTCTCTCTAACGATAATTATGCGCCCCTTATACAGGCTGTTTATTTATCCAGAAAGAATTTCATTGGCCGGAAAAACATTAAACCTCAAGATATAGACCATGTCTGGATTTTTCTTGTAAAACATGGCCAATTTTATCATCCATCAAAAATAGAGTTAACCTGTTCCAACATCAAATACAGATTTGTGCTGAATGTAGCTGCGACAAAAGCCGGTAAAGCCCTTCTGAATAATGAATTTTTTAATTTAAATAAATTATCTAAAGAAATTCCTCTGGATTTTTTACCCAGAGTATTTGCCGGGAGTCAGGGGATAGGTGCTTCAAGCTGTTTTTTAAAGATGTTTATTGGTGAGTGGCTGGATGATTTTCATGAATTTCATTTTTCACGACTAAGACCTGATGAAAAAGAAAGGATAGTTCTCTGGAATTTTGAGGCTGAAAATACTGTTTTTTCCATAGAACAAACCCGGGCTGTTTTTTACCATGCAGCCATGATCCTCACCACCTACTATAACCCTCTCTCCCATGAGCAGATTTTCCCCTGGCATCACGCGGCAGGTGATTTTGTAGTCAGATTGCAAAATAATCAGGTAAAGGTTAAGCTGATAACGGTTAGAGGATATAAAGCGCTGTTTCATATTCAAAATTCTGATGAAGATCAATCGACTAAGGAGCTTGAAATTCTGGATGGGGTGTTGCTTTTCTTTCTTAATCTCTCTATTCGAATGCGTTTTGACCGAATAGACGGTGTCAATGATTTAATATGGGTGGATCAGCTATCATTAGACGATGTAGTACCAGGCTTTTTTGCAGGGCTCTCTTTAAGCTGCCTTGCTCACAGAGTTGATCCAGAGCTGCCCTCTTTTTTTAAAGAGTATTATTTAAGCCACTCCATTGCTGAACTGGAAAAACTGGTTGATCTTATTATGGAAATATATCACCCAAATGCCCCTGAATTGCCACTTATTCGCCAAAACCTTGAAGATCATTTAACCTGGCTAAGCAAATCAATAAAGGCATATAAAATTAAAAATTAGCAAAGCTCAGCTGGTTTCCATAAAACACTCAACTTCATAAGTCATTATATTCAGTTTTTCGGTTTGCCAGGCTAAAGCCGCCAGTCCGGCTTTCAGGCAAAGGTGGGACAAAAACTCTTCAGGATCTGGGATTTGTTCCCATACCTGGGGTAAAAAAGTAGCTGATGCCATTCCTTTTTTAATAATAACGCCGCATTTTTTTTCTTTCAGGATCGCAATAAGATCTGAGGCATCATTAAAATCAAGGGGTTCAGGTTCCGTTAGAATACTGATTTCAATTCTGATTTGCTCCAGGTCGTTTTTTTTTAAGGGGTTAAAGCGGTGATCATGGAAAGCCGCATGTCTGGCATTCTCCTCAATGCTTTTTAAAACAGACTCTCTTGCAGTCAGGTTACCAATGCAGCCTCTCAAATTATTTTCAATAGTCAAAGTAACAAAAGTGCCACGGCTATACTGAAAGCTATCATCTGCAAGACCATCTTCCAAAGCAGTTAGCTGTGACCCATTAAGGTCTTCGCCAAATTTTTGCATAATAGCCCTGCGCGCCAATAATATCAAAGTTCGGCCCTGCTGTTCGCTGAACCTGACTGGTATTCCGGTTTGTTTTTGCATGATAAGATCTCCCTGAAAAGCTATAGCTCGTTTTTACGCTTACGCGTGAAACGCATACCTGACTCTGTAATGTTGAAAGTTATTTTTTCTATTATTTTACACTTTGGCCAGGTTTTTGCAAGAAGTTATAGCTTTAAATTGCTGTTTTAAACGGATTTTTTTCTTAAAAAAATGACTTGGTTTTAAGAAAGTACTTGAAATTATGTCATATATAATATTGAATAAAAAAATTCGATATTATATATGACTGTTTGCATCCCCAGCCGGTAAAGGAATCTTTTTAAAATGTTTATTTTAGGCTATTTTTTAATGGCTATTGCCAAAATATTAGATATTATACTAATTTTTTTTATGTGGGTAGTGATTGCCCGGGCAATTTTATCCTGGGTAAATCCAGATCCATTTAATCCAATCGTACGCTTTATTCATAATATAACAGAGCCGATACTTTACCCAATTAGATCTTATATGCCCTTAATTTTTGGGGGCATAGACCTTTCTCCGATTATTGTATTTTTAGGAATTACCTTTTTGCGAACCTTTGCGGTCAGCAGTCTTATCCGGATAGCAGCTAGTATGATATAATTCATGACAAAGAAAGGTGGTATGATGAACCTAACACCAATTGATATTCAACAGCAGCAGTTTAAGGTCAAATTTAGAGGCTTTGATGTTAGAGAGGTTGATCGCTTTTTAGAATATCTTTCAGAAACTTTTGGGGCATTGCTTGATGAAAATAAAACCCATAAGGAGCGCGTTCGACGACTTAAGCTTGAGATGCAAGGCTTTAAAGAACGTGAAGAAACCTTTAAACGGGCCATGCTCAACTCCCAGAAAATTGTGGAACAGATGAAGATAAATGCCCGAAAATCTGCTGAAATTATTATAGCTGAATCTGAAGTAAAAGCTGAAAAAATTTTAAACCGGGCACATACCAGATTATCCCAGCTGCATGATGATATTTTCGAGTTAAAACGACAGCGAATCCAGATCGAAGTTCAAATTAATTCCATTCTTGATGCGCACTCCAAGCTTCTTGAAGTGAGCAAAGAGGGAATGGAGGCAATTGACCAGGAGGATTCAAAAATTAAAATTTTAAGCAACGCTTAACTTTAGGAAGACAGGAGCCGAATATGGCTAAAATAGATGCTTTTTTTAAATTAATGCATGATCAAGGGGCTTCAGACTTGCATCTGGCTGCCGGGCAACCACCTGCTATCAGAA
>JASFBJ010000259.1 GCA_030149585.1 Desulfobacterales bacterium
TAATCGGGACTGAGTTTTTGCAATCAACCTTGATTGATAAAGAGGTTGAGGTCATTTTTTGTAATCCTCCCTACTCTGAATATGAGACCTGGGCAACTAAAATCATTATGGAAGCAAATTGCCAATTTATATATCTGATTTTACCGCAAAGATGGCAAAAAGTCAAGGAAATTCAACACGCTCTGGATTTAAGAAACGTAACCGCAAAGGTTATAGGAAGCTTTGATTTTTTGGATGCTGAGAGACAGGCAAGAGCAAAAGTTGATATTATCAAGATCAGGATTCAAAAAAAACATTGCCGGAAAAACGATCCTTTTGATATCTGGTTTTCTGAAAACTTCAAGCTTAAAGCAGACACAGTAAACTCAGAGCATGAAGAAGCCGGGCAGCAATCAGAAACATTAAAAGAAAAACTATCAGGACAGCTTACAACCGGGCGCGGAGTCGTCCCTGTCTTAGTCGAACTGTACAATCAGGAAATGGAACACTTACAAAAAATGTTTTTATCTGTCTGTACGCTTGACACTGACATCTTGAAAGAATTAGATGTAAGCTCTGAAAGCTTGAAAGAGGCATTGAAACAAAGGATTGAAGGACTAAAGAATAAATACTGGAAAGAACTTTTTGACAATTATAAATCAATTACAGATAAGCTTACACATAAAAGCAGAAAAGCTATGCTTGAAACTCTCACGTCTCATACTTCAATTGACTTTACATCGTCAAATATTTATGCTGTAACAATTTGGGTGATAAAAAATGCAAATAAATATTACGACAGTCAATTAATAACCCTCGTTGAAGATATGATAAGCGCTGCTAATACTAAGCTGTATAAATCTAATGAGCGCGTATATACAGATCAAGATTGGCGTTATTGTTGGGACGGTGTAAAACCAAGCCATTATGGACTTGAACTTAGAATTATATTGCATAATAAAGGCGGCGTGGATATAAATTCTATATACTCACGCTACGGATTTACCAACGCCCTTTCAGACACCGCCCATGATTTTTTAGATGATATATCAACTATCGCCAATAATCTCGGTTTCATACTTCCAGCCTGGGAAAATTCAAAACAAAAAGGTGACTGGGAAAGCAACACAAAACAAGATTTTTGGCAAAACAGAGAACAGAACAAGATATTAATGACAGTCAAAGCCTTTAAAAACGGTAACTTACATATTAAATTTAACCAAAACTTTATTAAAAAGTTAAATGTGGAATTTGGAAGGTTAAAGGGATGGTTGCATAATCACGTCCAAGCGAGTGAAGAACTTAATATCCCCGAAGCACAAACAAAAAGACTATTTAAGGGTAATTATCAATTAACACAGAGTAACGGACTGTTGCAATGAATAATATTAAGGAAATTAAATTTTAAAGGAGACTAAAAAAATGCCAGCAACTGCAAAAGTAATAAAACTAACACAAGAGTCAGCAGAGCATATCATCATTTTTCCAGGTGGCTCAATTTCTGTATGCAGAACAACCGAAAATGAATATTGGGCGCACATTGAAGTTAATACCGGACAGGTCATTGCTAATACAGTCAGGGGATCAAAAAGAGGCAAAATTATAACAGGTCGCCTTGATTATGATGCTAAGGCAGGAGGCCAGGATATTGAATGTACTAATCTTAACCATTTAGCCGTAAAAATTAAAACTAATTAAAGGAGACTAAAAAATGTTTAAACTAACATTACACGACAGAGAAGGCACAGAATTAAATGAAGGCGATTTAATTAAAATTTCGGATGGAAAAGCATTTTCTTTTTACTCGGAGGTGAAGTGGCTTGCAGATACTCAGGTTATAGCACCATTTCACATTTTTACATTTCATTCATTTTTAAAAGTTGATAAGCTCCCTGATACTGCAATACTCTCGCCCTGCTCGAAAGAAGATAGATGTAAATATTGGTATGTAGTATCATCAAAACAAGAGCTTGATAAAAAAGCAAATGCGTATGACGGCTATTTACGAAGTTGGTTGGAGTGTGAAAAACCATTAGAAGAACGAACTTACAGAATAACAAAACTATAAGGAGCTAAACATGATAGACTTTCTAAAAGATATTTTCGATTTCGAGATGGACTTTGAAGGGTGGCTAATTGTCACATGGGTAACATTTATTTTATTCTTTTTAGGTTGCATAGTTGGGAAATACCTTGAATCGTGGTTTCAGTATATAAATCTTTTTTAAGGAGAGAACATGACAACTTATATTTATTTCAGTACATTGGAAGAAATCGGAGGGCAGGCAGGCTTTATGACCAGAATGCTTTTGGGTATTATTTATCATAGGCGAGGGCATAGAGATTTTGAGAAACTTAAATTAATTGAAACTATTTTATCTTATTAGGAGGAAGTTATGGAAAACTCAGAAATTGAAAAAAACATTAAAGAAACTAAACCGGAGCCGGGTAACGCACTCGATTATTTTACATATTTTGAGGGGGATGGCGAATGACAACCTCAGAACTAAATACACGGGAAAATTTCAGACGACAAGGGAAGCACTCCAGGCATGTTGAGACTTATGAGCAATATTGCATTAGGATCGAATGGCTACCTGGTGAAACAAATCCTATTCAGTATATTCCACGAGATCAGCCGCTTACCGATCTGAAAACTAAAGGCGTATTTCAACTATTTTAACGTACCATAGAAAAGGAAATTTAACAATGCCCGAAAAAACAAAAATTACCGAGGCAACAAGAGGCAAATTTATTGGAACATCACCTCTCGACGGTGGCGTAAATGTCTTTTTACTCAAAGGACAATTCGCAATCGCAAAAGGCACTAAATTCTTACGGCACATAAAAGAAGCTGCATTGCGAAAAGCTGGGATATTTACAACTGATAAAAAGATCCGGAAAAAGGTATTCGGGAAATCCGGCTACATAGGACACCCAAAACGTACTTAATCTTAACGCCCCTTGCTTTCTTAGTAAGGGGCGGTTTTATATCAAGCTTTAATTTAAGTCCTTATCCAATTCAAAACAAATAAATTACTAAAAACATTCCTCCATAATTTTTAAATAAATACCAGGATTATGCTTATTTATAATCGTCCCATTCTACATTTTTAAAAATAGCCTTATGATTTACCCACCTGGCGAAACGTTTTAAACTTTTATCAGGCTCTTTATTTGTCTCAAAATCTCTATACGGCTGTGCAAACGGATTACAACCAATATCCTTTAAAAATAAAACTCTCTCAAGGGCATCTTCGATATCTTTGACTAGGACATAAACAAATACCCTGTAATTTTTAAACCCATACTCGTTAAGATTTTTTAAAGCTTTTTTTATATAGGGAATTTGTGATTTCGTATCACAAGCCATTCTTAGGAATCTAATCCATTTTACCTCAGACAATAATTTTGCGATACTTTTATTTTTTGCAATGATCCTACAATCCAAACCCTGATTAAAATCAATCTTAATTTTAAGATCAATAATTTTTTCTATCTGGTTCAGCCCATGATCAGAAGCAAGAACATTATTATCAAGCAATACTGCTTCTTTTTGATTAGTCCAAAACTCTGTTATATCTGCATTTGCTTTAATTCCACCCTCTTTTTTCGGCACTATGCACCAGGAACATTTATTAGGACAACCCCTAGTTAAAAATCCATAAGCTTTTTTAGTTTTATAAATTGAATAGTCTGGCATGATATGCTCAATTTTATCGGCAAGCGTGTTGTTATTAAGCCCTGTGCCACCTGTAACAATTTCCCCTAAATCAAAAAAACTGCTTACGTTGAATTTCTTATATGTGAAGACTTTGCTTATATATGTTTTGTCTACATCCTTCAATCCAGCCCAGCTCACATTGTCACCTTTTTGTTTATGATATGCTGATAATTTCATTAAAGCCAAGTTCGGGAATTTAAAGCCATCACAATCAATTAAACCTATATTTCTAATTTTCATTGCATTCCCTTATTTTTTGCATCAAGATTTACGTCCTTATCCAATTCAAAAATAAATAAATCACTAAGAACATTATAGCCCAACCATCAGGACTGTTTCTTACTGATTCTTTTACATACTTCCATGAATAATTAAATAACCATAAAAATCTTATTTTAGGAGCTAACATAATTTTAAAACTGCTTTTGTGCATATTCCCATCCTTACCATTTTACAATCTTTCAGCCAATCCCGCATCCGAGGACTGTTCTCAAAATAATAAGGGGCATCGTGAATTACATCAATATCATGGGGCTTAATGTAAGTTGCATCAATCGGATTATCAACATAATGCGGTGTAGTTGCTCCTGGTGAAAATTCTAAATATAAAAACTTCCCATCTTTTTTTTGCGCTACTAATACACCCTCTGTTTTTTTATAATTAAGCATCTTTGCCTCCTTCGCAGCTCATTTATCAACCTCTAATATTTACCTTTTCTCTGTCCATAATCTCTGACATTCTGCTCAAAGTCACGCGGCACAAGCCTTAACACACCATCTGCATTGGTCAGGCACGACATAACATCTTTGCAATAAGTTTTCAGCTTGGCACAATGGCTACAATTCCTGGGAATTATAACAGGCTCCTGAAACTGTTTCTTGGCGCGTCGTGTCGTGTAAATTGAAGGCTGTTTTTTATTGGAATGGTATCTATTAGTCATTTTCTTGTTTTGCTCGGCTCTTATGCACTCATAGCAGGTTGGTATCCGCATTTTATTACTCGCTTTGAATGCTCCACATTTGCAGATTGCTATTTTTTTAACAAAGAAATTTCCTTTGTCTGAAACGCGCTTTGTGGTCGCGTTCACCATTTTGCCGTTGACTTTATGCTGTTTTATGGTTTTATATTTAGCCCTTACATGCTTTACATCTAAGCCCACTTCATCATTCTCATACGCGGTGTATATTTTTCCGGGGATAAGGTCATTAAACAGCCTTTTATTTTCTGCTATCCATTTCAGATCAGCTTTAAGGTTCGGATATTTTTGATTAAATTTCATAGTCCCTCCATGATTTTTATGTAAACTCCAGGTTTTTCTTTATTTACGGAATACCAGCCCTCTCCTTTTTTTGCGGAATACCAACCATCTCCTTTTCTGAAAGG
>JASFBJ010000260.1 GCA_030149585.1 Desulfobacterales bacterium
TCCTCCATGGTTTAGAAAAAAACTTAGATTGTTTTATGTGAGATATTATCAAAAGGCATTTTTGTGTCAACAATTCATTGATTAATGGCTTTAAATTTTTGAAATACCTCCTGAATGGTTACACACCCAAAATGATCATCACCTGCAAACAAAATATCACCAATTTTGTGAAAGCCTTTTTTAAAAATTGAGTCAGCGCCTCCAATTTTGAGATTAAAATCAGGATCAATAGTTTTGATCTGTTTGGCTATCCCAAATAATGCATGACTGTAAGTTTTTCCATAAATCTTGAGTTTGTTTACCTGGGCACCTGCAGATAAGCCATTGATAACATCATATACCATATGAACATATTCATCCGTAAATTGAATATAATTTGCAACGTTGTCACAAAAATTTTCCTCTTCAGTATCAAAAGCGTCATTTATCTGGATTTCGTCGCGTATTGCGTGTACGGCTTCATGTAAAAAGGTCGGCGGGGTGGTACTCTACCAATCCGGTGATCTTGCGAGGTTTGATAATATCAGCGATAATGACCGTCTGTTTTGTGAAATCAAATACAGTTTTTAGCTATTATAGATTGTCTATAGCAGATATCTGCGTCCTAATTTGTAATCCTGCAAAGAGATTGACCTTTAAAAAATATGCTGCTATAAAAAAAAATGATTAATTCCGAAAGGGGGTGTTCTGTGTTTCACAGAACTGAGAACATACCCTTTGAACCTGATACAGTTAGTACTGTCGGAGGGAGATCGGAAATCAACTTGTTTTGCCTGGCCTGGTTTTTACTGGAATTCGGCAAACTTTTTTGTTCTTTTTTTCCCTTCCGGCTGTTTTTCTTAAATCATTCTTGTTGAAAAAAATTAACAAAACCCTATAAAGAAGGAGGAAAAAAATGAGCATTGAAAATCCTATAATCCAGCCTGCTTTTTCAGATACAAGGAAGGTGGCATATGCAGTAGTTCTCATTGCAATCGGTGTGGCCCTGGCTCCTTACACTTCATTTCCAATTGGAATTGCCAAGGTTAATCCCACCCAGCATTTTATTAACGTGCTGGGGGCTGTTCTTTTGGGGCCTTTATGGGCCATGATAATAGCCGGTGTTGTCGGTATAATTCGAAATGCCATGGGGGTAGGCACTCTCCTGGCTTTTCCCGGTGGAATGATCGGAGCCTTGCTGGCAGGTCTGTTATTTAAATACGGCAAAAAAACAGTCTGGGCGGCTTTAGGCGAAATTATCGGTACTGGAATAATTGCTCCAGTTGTCAGCGCCGCCTTTGTGGCTCCTGTACTGATGGGAAAAGCAATTCCATGGCTGGCTCTTATGCCGCCCTTTATGTTAAGTGCCATTGCAGGAGCAGTTTTGGGGATTCTGGCCATTAATATGCTGGCCAAAGCCGGTTTGATTGATATATGACGGGGTAGAAAAATCTGATTATTGATGGCTTTTATAAAAATCGAAACTGAAAAATTGGGTTATGCCTATGCAAATAGTGCAAATGCTAAAATTAGCTGGGTTCTAAAAGATCTGAATCTTGAAATTACGGCTAAGGACTATTTGCTGATCTGTGGCCCCAGCGGCTGTGGCAAATCAACGCTGCTGCGAACCTTTAACGGCTTGATTCCCCACTTTTATCATGGCACTTTTAGGGGGCAAGTCAAGGTGGCCGGTCTTATTACAGCAAAGCACTCAGTTGCGGCTATTTTTGATAAGGTTGGTCTGTTATTCCAAAATCCTGAGACTCAGCTTTTTAACAGCACGGTTGCAAAAGAGATTATTTTTGGTTTAGAAAGCCTGGGCCTTTCGCGTAAGAAAATTAAAGCCCGTCTTGAGGATACAACAAAACAACTGGCTATTACAAATCTATTATCCAAAATCCCGCAAAAACTGTCAGGAGGTCAGCAGCAACTGGTTGCACTGGCAGTCATTCTGGCCCTTAAACCTGCTATAATACTGCTTGATGAGCCCTATTCCAATCTTGACCCGGCTAATGCGGATAAGCTTCGTAACCTGCTGAAATCTATTCATCAACAGGGAACCGGCATAGTTATCTGTGAGCATCGATTAGCCTGTACTCTACCGGATGCCACGCGGCTGATGCTTTTACACCAGGGGAAAATTGAGCAAGACGGTTCTCCGCAAAAACTTATCAACAGCCTGTTTAGTTTCCATGCTTTGGAATTACCCCTGGCAGTTAAAGTTGCCCGCAAATTAAAACTCAATCCAGCTCCTTTGGATACAGCTTCTTTACAAAAAATTATTTCACGCAATAAGTTGCCCATAGAACTGCGCACTATTCCACCTTCACATGATCCCGTCAAAAAGGCCCGGCCCCTGCTGGAGGTTAAAGGCCTTTCCTTTCTGCCAAAAAAAAAAGCTGTTCTTAAAGATATCAGTTTTAAGCTCTTTGCTGGAGAGTGCATGGCGATTGTGGGCCCCAATGGGGCAGGCAAAACCACCCTTATAAAAAATATCATGGGCCTCAATCGCTCTCATAAGGGGAGAATTCAAATTAAGGGGCAGGATATCAATGAACAGAAAGTATCCCAAAGGGCAGGTCAAATCGGAATTGCGTTTCAAAATCCTGATAATCAGTTTTTTAAATTAACAGTTAAAGAGGAAATCGAGGTCGGGGCTAAAATTTTAAACAGATTTGATAAAAAATGGATTGCCTGGCTGATCAATCTTTTTTGCCTTCACCCTTTGCTGGAACGTTCGCCCTTTACCTTAAGCGGTGGCGAAAAAAAAAGAGTGGCTTTTGCCGCGGCCCTGGCAGCAAAACCAATAATTTTTATTATGGATGAGCCCACTGCAGGTCAGGATGCTTTTTTCCGCCACTCACTTATTAAACTTATAAAGCAGTTAAAATCTTTGGAGCTGGGCATCTTGCTAATCACCCATGATCTTGCATTTGCCGAAAGTTCAGCTGGACGATGGCTTGTTCTCAACAATGGTCAGGCAGCTTTTCCTGGTGATCCATGGCAGATCATGGAAAATAAAAAAATAATGGGGCAAGCCGGGTTAAAGGCCACTGACTCATTTCAACTTTTTGGTAATAAAAATGCTTGACCCGCGAACAAAGCTGGCTCTAACCTTTTATGGCGCAATTATAATAATAATGTCCAGCTCACTGAAATATTTAGGTTTTGAGGCGGGTATTTTGATTATTTGGATCATCATTTACAGGCAAGGGCTTATTTATCTGCGCTGGCTTAAACTGGTGTTACCCATGAGTCTTTTTTTCGGGGTCATCACCTGGTGGACTGCCGGCTTGATGGCTGGAGAAATCGCGGCACTTAAACTTTTGACCCTGACAACAATCTTTTTTGTTTTTTTTCTTTTCCAGGAACCTGAAGATTTGGCAAATTCTCTGGTTAAAGCAAAAATGCCCTATCCAATTGCATTTGTTATGGCTGCTTCCTTACAATTTGTGCCGGTTATTAACCGCAGAGCCAAAGCTGTAATAGACGCCCAGCGCTCCAGGGGCATCCCCATATATCCAGGCTGGGCGTCTTTTCGTCATTATCCGGCCTTTTTAATGCCGCTTCTGATCCAGACCTTTCAGATGGCCGAAGACCTGGCCGAAGCCATGGAGGCCAGAGGCTTTAGCCGACCGGGACGGACTTTTTATAAAGAATATCAGCTTAAAATTTTAGACTGGGTTCTTATTGCAGGTGGTTTGCCTGGATTATTGGGATACTTCTATATTTTAGACCTATGTCAATGAAATAAAATTATCAGCCATGTTAAGGATTATTTAAATGGAAAAGGTTTTGGTGAAAAATTTCAATGGCAAAATAATATAACTATAACCTGAAAACAATTCTATTGCCCATAATAGAATTATATGGGAATTAATAGGTATGGAATGGACTGATGAAGCAGAAAAAGCGATTAAGAAAATACCCTTTTTTGTTAGAAAAAAAGTCAGGGCACGTGTTGAAGATGAAGCCATGGCTTCCGGCAGAAAAAAAGTTACAATTTTAGATCTCAAGATTACACAGAAAAGATATCTGACAAATATGAGCTCTGAAATTAAAGGGTTTCAGATTGATACATGTTTTGGTTCAGGAGGGTGTCCCAATCGTGCTATTGAAAGCAACAGCCTTTTTAACAGCCTTGAAAACCTGCTTATAAAAGAAGATATACTGAAATTTCTAAGGCAGAATATTGGGGATAATATAAAATTTCATCATGAGTTCAGAGTTACACTTGCAGACTGCCCCAATGCATGTTCGCAGCCTCAGATTAAGGATATCGGAATCATAGGTGCAAGTATTCCGGGAATCACAGAAAATGAATGCACATTCTGTGGACGGTGCGTTGATATATGCAAAGAAAATGCAATTACACTAAATGAAAAACAATCCGCACCTGAGATAGATCATAACCTTTGCATAAAATGCGGGCAGTGCGTGAAAGACTGCCCCACAGGAACAATTTCTGAAAAAAAGGCTGGTTTCAGGATTTTTCTTGGAGGCAAACTGGGAAGACATCCACGGCTGGCTGAAGAACTTCCCGGCATTTTCAGAGAAGATGACGTTATTGGAATAGTACAAAAATGTATTAAATATTATAAAGAAAACAGTGTGAACGGAAATCGATTTGCAAATGTCTATACCGCTCCTGAATTTCTTAATCTATAGATAGTGCAATGCTTGATAATTCGTCCTCGTTCCTTACCATAAAATATTATTTTTTGCGCGAACTCTTAGTCTTTTTATGATGTTGCGACCGGTTATTTTTTTTTATATATATTCAAGTTCTTTTTGGAGCCATTGTTTCACGTCTCCTTCAACAGAATAAACACCTTTAAGAGTTCCCGTATAATCCAGAAATTTTTTCTTTATATCTTCCGGCATTTCAAATTCGGCAAGTTCTTTGGCCTCATCTGAATTTCTTTTTACAAGAAAAATTTTCGGGTTTTTCCCCCATGTGTTTACAACAAAATAATGTGAAACATCTTTTTTTGAACGGATAGCGTATTTGTTGCCTGTACAGTTATTATTGCCCCATTCAAGGTAGAGTATTACCGCCTGTTCGGGAGTCATTTCCCAGTCTATTTCATTAATAAGGTCTCTGTTTT
>JASFBJ010000062.1 GCA_030149585.1 Desulfobacterales bacterium
AAATTTCTAAACACCTTGTTTTCAAGGATAAATCATGCAAGCGGGAATTGCTGGAGTATATATATGGAAAAAATTTCCACGTATCTATATATTAAATTTAATTACAGGAATATTCTTCTTGATTTTTCAGGACATTAATTTATTTTCAAACTTTCTATTTGTAAACATACTATAATAAAAAAATATGGAAAATCAATATAACATTTAAGCCAAATCCAGAATATCGTTTAATAAATCAAGGGGCAGTTGGGGACGTCCCCAACTTCATGTCATGTTTTTTTACCATTTGCCGGGCTATTTTATTCTATAGATTGTCACATAATAAATTTAACAAGGCCAGAGAGAGGAGATAATACTAATAGTATATCGCAGGCCGATAACGCAGTGAAATTATTTATGTGACGTTCTATAATAGAAGTGAGTTATAAAATCATAAATAAGGAAGATAAATATTAAATGCGCTTCCTTTATCCAGTTCGCTTTCCACTTTGATTTTACCGTTGTGTGCTTCAATAATGCTTTTGACGATTGGCAGGCCCAATCCAGTACCGGTAATATATCGGGTCTTATCATTCTTGACACGATAAAACCGGTCAAAGATTCTTTCCAGATCTTCTTTGGGAATGCCAAGACCTGTATCGCTAACCATGATGTGAAGATAGCCTTTATTTTTAGCAGCAAAAATGGTTATTTTCCCTCCTTTTGGTGTATAATTAATTGAATTACTGATAAGGTTGGAAAAAACTTCTTCCATATTTGATTTGTTGGCAAATAAAGGCGGAATCTCCGGCAATTCGTCAAGTTCAAGATGGATATCTTTCGCTTGGGCCGCTTCTTTAAAAAAAGCCACCTGTTCTTGTAAAAATTTTTTTATATCAAAGGTTTCTTTTTCCTGGCTAATCAAGCCTGATTCAATTTTGGCAAGATCCAAAAGTTCTGTGGAAAGATTGCCAAGAGTCTTGATTTTTTTTGAAGCTCTGTTAAGTATTTCCCGCTGTTTTTCAGTAACATCACCTGCCAGTTCATCAAGAATTACCTGTAGCTGCATACCGACTGAGTTCAAAGGACTTCGAATTTCGTGTGCGACCATGGATACAAAATCAGACTTAAGCTGATCCATTTTTTTTAAGGCAGTGATATCATGTGTTACTGTAATTGTTCCCAGATTTCGATTTAGCCTGTCGCGAAAAGGAATACAGCGAACGCTTAAAATATTATCGCCAATATCAAGCTCTTCATTTAAAATCGAAAATTTTTCCGTTGGCATGGATAGAACCTTATCAATCATATTTTCTATCTTTTTATTTTGAATAATATCCGAAACCGATTGCCCTGAAATCTCCTGCCCAAAACAGTCAAGCATTTTTAAAAAAGCCGGGTTGACAAGTGCAATTTTTTTTTGGATATCCGTTGCCATCACACCATCGGAAAGCTGATTAATTAAAACTCTCATCCTGGATTTTTCATCGGCAATATCCTGAAGGGTGCGGATGAATTTAATAGCTTTGGCTATAACCATTCTAAGATCCTGAGGCGAAAACGGCTTTGAAATGAAATCAAAGGCTCCTTTTTTCATTGCTTCAATGGAGTGTTCAAGGGTAGCATAACCTGTGATCACAATTACAACCGTATATGGATGATGGGCCTTAAGATGCGGCAATAAATCTAAACCTGAAATGCCGGGCATCATCAGATCAAGCAAAATAATATCATAATGCTTTTCATCTATCATTTTCATCCCAATATCACCTGTTTCAGCAAGGGCTACTTCAAAACCTTCATTGGTCAGCATTCTATGAGTAACGTCTCGAATCCGCTTTTCATCATCAATAACTAAAATTTTATATTTAAAAGTTTTATCAAACTCGATTTTTTGGGTCATGATTCCTGTTCCCTTTGTAACGAACTATAAAGCGGGAGCTCAATTAAAAAAGTTGTTCCTTTTGGACTTGTTTCCTTAACCGAAATATTCCCTCCGTTTTCCTGCATTATGCCATAGACGGTGCTCAGGCCAAGGCCGGTGCCCTTCCCTGGTTCCTTTGTTGTAAAAAAAGGATCAAAAATATTATGCAAATTCTTTTCAGGAATTCCGCAGCCTGTATCAGATACTTCCAGATAAGCCTTTTGAGCAGCTTTATTTCGATAAGTATGCAGGGTCAGGATGCCTTTTCCATTCATTGCATCTCTGGCATTCATTACCAGATTGATAATTACTTGATTAAGATGATTTTCATCCACATTGATAAGCATCATCTCTTCAGACATTTTTTTTTCTATTTTTATATTTCCAAAAAGTTTTTGATCATGAATAAGAGACAGACTTTGATCCACGAGCATGTTTAGCTGAACAAAATTTTTAGCTGGATTTGCCTGCCGACTGTAAACAAGAAGATCTTTAACAATTCTTTTGCAGCGGTTAACATCTTCAATTATATATTCCAAATCATTATATATAGTGCTACCCTCTTTTTGATCTTCAAGGAGCAGATTGGCATTAAAAAGAATTCCTGTTAAAGGGTTGTTGATTTCATGGGCCACACCAGCTGCCAATTGACCTATGGAGGCCAGTTTTTCGGATTGAGCAAGTTGCTTCTGCGCTTTTTCCAATTTTTTTTCAACAGCAATTTTATCCCGAAGATCAGTATAAATACCCATGGTGGCAACCTCTTGATTACCCTCATATATTATTGCGGCAGCTATTTCACCTGGAATTATTTCACCTTTTGAATTAACGATATCGATTTTTGTACTTGTTAATTTGCCCTTTCCCCCATAATCCTTACTCCTGAGCTTTTTCATGATTTCTTTGGCTACACCAGGCGGATAGAAGTCTTTTGCTGAATGGTTTTGCTGAAATTCTTCCAAAGAATAGTCAAAGAGATTTTCTGCAGCCTCATTCATCAAAAGCGCATTGCCTCTTATGTCGGCGGCAACTATGCTGCTGGCAGAGCTTTGTACAATTTTCTCCATAAGATTTCTTACGTCCTGCAGCTCTTTTTCCAGTGCCTTAACTTGAGTGGCATCCCGTATACTCACCCTGATAAACGCGACCTCAGCGTTTTCATTCAGGATTGGGATAAAAACTCTATCCTCCCACCTGTCTTCAATATCAGTATCAATTTTTATAAGTTTGGATTGTCCTTTTTTATCGGCAAAAAGTTTGGGTAATGGGCAGGTAGCGCTTTCACAGGGGGTTTTTGAGTTAAAAAAATATTCATGACAGGTTTTTCCAATAAGATTTTTATTAGCGCTTAGCTTTTTTTGCAGATTATGGTTAATATCTAAAATTATTTTATCTGGATTAATGATAAGTGTGGGAAAAGTGAGTGAATCAAACAACATATAGCGCCAATTAAGCTCTTTGGATATTTTATCGGCGGATTTTTTATTATTTTCCATTTTGATCACCGCCCGTGCTTATTTAAATGATTAGAAAGAGTTAAAATCTGAGGCACCTCCAAAATATCAGCCAGAAGGAATTTTGCCCTTTGTATCCCGTTTTCCGGCAAAACAAGGTGAATTGCTGCTCCTGAACATCCAGCCACCAGGATTGGAAATTTTCCATTAGATAATGCACTAAAGGCAGAGTCGGCTATTCCGTGTCTATCTCCAAAATGGGGGCCATGGAAATAAATTAATTCTACCGGCGATTTAATCTGAATAAATTCTTTCCCATCCATTTGAAGTTGCTTATGAATATGTTTTTGTACTTTTTCCTCCCATTTTCTTTGGAATAAGAGGTGAATTCGTAATCTTTGATTGCTCAAATACTGAAACATGACCAGTTTAAAATGAATTCCAAGCTTATCCAGTTTATTGATATGCAGGCCGCGATTAGCTATTTGTTCAGGCTTGATCGTTAATTCAAGTAATGACAGATTATAAGCTTCCTGCAAACCGTATGTCTTGATCTTAGGCTCCCAGTAAACAGCTGCTGTTTCCATGGTTTTTTCTAATTTGCGTACTTTCTTATAATATTTTTGCGTCTCCAATGATATATCTGATTTAAAAGGAGCATGACTTGCCGGAAGATCAAAATAGCTTGAAAGAGAGGTAATGGCCTTTTTCAGCTTGCCGTAGTCTATTATAAACGTAAGCGTGGATATGGATGAAGAAATTCCAAATATTGGAATGCGGGCGTTTCCAAAAGCGAATAATAAAAGGCCCAGAATTTTCAAACTTGATCCATGCGGAAAAACAGACAGCATTCCCACTTCATTAATAAACTGAATCTGTGTCTTTAGATTCTCAACTTTGTTAATAATATCCCTTATACGATTTTCATCATCAGACGAAACGCAGCAGCAGGCCTGAGAAATTCCGCCATTAGTGGTTGTCGATATAAAAGGCATGTTAATCTGATTTTTATTTAAAATTTTGAAGAGAAGGGATATGGAGGAGTCAAAATCATCCTGGTTCAGCAGGCTAAGTTGAATAAGCTTTGAACTTAATTTAATACCACCGATTTTTACCTTTTCCATCATATTCGGCACGATTATCTCCTTGGGCAGGTGCCTTTATTGATCTGGAAAGATATTTAGGGTTATTTCAAAAATATCTTATAGAGGCGGGCTTAATAAAAAGTTCTTTATATTCTGGAATGAGCTTTTATAAACTTTCATATGTTATTATTTGAATATTTTAAAGGGATATTAACAGAATACATATGAAACAAATAGTTACTGAATTATAAATAAGGCACGACTTTAAAAATCATCCTGCTTTGCGCAGGATGATTTTTTGCTTTTTAAATTATTCAAGATTTTCTTCGACAATTTCCATTAGCTTGTTAAGATCAATGGGCTTGGGGATAAAATCATCGGCCAAATTTGTTTTGCCATCCATGTGAGTATAGCTGGTTGAGGTTACAGCATCTCCTACGGCTGTCAAAAGAATAACTATAATGTCTTTATATTGCGGATCATTTTTTATTTCGTCACATAATTCATATCCGTTTTTTCTGGGCATCATTACATCTAAAATAATCAGGTCAGGTCTATCTTCCTTGATTTTGTCCCATGCCTCAACGCCGTCATAAGCCTTGATAACTCGAAAATTTTTGCTTTCAAGTTTCATGGAGACTGATTCTACCAAATCCGGATCATCATCCACTACTAAAATTAATTGTTTATCACTCATTATACCTATCTCCTATTAAAACTCTTAACAAAAATGTTAATCTGAAAAATTTAAAATAAATTTATATCAGAAAATTATCAATAAGTAAACGAAAGGACGAAAAAATATCAGGTTATTCTATAGTTATAATTTTAACCCTGATTTTAAACTTGATCCTAAACTTGGGGCCTTGGCAAAAGTCCGGCTCGTTCCACTATTTCATGCACCTTTTGTTCCCATTCAATCGCCATGATATGAAATCCTGCTACACCCTTAACCTCTTTAAGCCGCTCAATTGATTCAACGGCAATTTTTATCCCCTCTTCCGCCATTTTTTCTTTTGGAACACCTGACATGCGTTTTATAAGTTCATCAGGAACATCCATGCCTGGCACCCTGTTTTTCATGTATTTTGCCATTCCAGCAGTTTTCATGGGGGTTATGCCGGCAAGAATTGATACCTTTTCATCAAGGCCGCGATCACAAACACCTTTCATCCAGGTTTCAAACTTGTCAAGGTTGTATATACACTGGGTTTGTATAAAATTAACACCGGCTTTGACTTTTTTTGCAAGGCGGGCAACCCGAAGCTCAAAGGGATCTGCAAAAGGATTGGCTGCAGCTCCTATGAACATCTTTGGAGGAGTGTTAATATCTTCGCCACCCTGAAATTTTCCTTCGTCCCGCATCTTTTTCACCATTTGTATTGCCTGAACAGAGTCAAGGTCATATACATTGGTTGCCATGGGATGATCCCCAAAATGGATATGGTCACCTGACAGGCAAAGCATTGTGTTGATGCCGTGTGTGTATGCGCCGATAATATCGCTTTGCATGGCAAGGCGGTTTCGATCTCTTGTGACCATCTGAAGAATTGGATCAAGGCCCATCTGTTTAATAATTATGCAGGCAGATAGACTCGACATCCTTACCATAGCAGTCTGATTGTCCGTTACATTTATTCCATCCACACAGCCTCTGAGCATTTCGGCTTTTTCTTTAACTTTATTCATCTGCGCGCCACGTGGCGGACCGCATTCGGAAGTTACCGCCAATTGACCCGATGCTAATACTTTTTCCAATACGCTTTCGGTTTTCATTCTACCAAATCCTCTCTTATAATTTTTCGGGGTCCACCGTGCCAGCTTGGTCGCCAGTCTTTAGCCTCTATTATATCTTCATATTTATCTTCCTGCCCCAGTGCTTTCAGTCTCTCCCAAATAAGGTACCATGCGCAATCAACATCAGGACTGATTTCACATTTGCCATTGGTTGACCCACCGCATGGACCGTTCATAATTCGTTTGGAACAGCGGGCAACAGGGCAAATACCGCCTGTAAGTCCCAAAATACAATCGCCGCAGCCCTTACAACGTTCAGACCATACTCCCTGACTTTCAGACGCGCCCATAAATTTTGTATTTAGCGCAGGAAAGACCGGTTTTTGGGGAAACCTTTTGGCAATCTCCTGAACTCCGCAACCACAAGCCATGGAAAGAACGGCATCTGCCTGGCTGATATGTGCAACAAGCTCTTCTACATATTCAGGATCGCACTGCCTCTCAAGCGTTATTTCATTGACTGACAAAGTTTTGCCGTCTTTCATAAAAGCCATCTGGAGGGCGGAGGATAAAAGCCCGACCTCTTTTCGTCCGCCTGCTGCGCATACTGTAACACATTCGTTACAACCGACAAGGATAATGCGTTGAAACGGACTTATATAATCAAGAATCTCTTCCATTGGTTTTCGTTCAGCTGTAATCATTTTAATAGACTCTCCTATACAGGTTCTTAACCTGCTGCAGACTTGTTTATTTTACCCGTCCATTTTTTTTGGTTTTTTTAGCTTTTTTTAGCTTTTTTTATTGGGTTAGGGCCCAGCTTACGTATTTTTTCTGTTATTTCAAAAGCGGTTTGTGCAAAACGTTCACCCATACCTGCTGACATTAAAAGCATCTCTACTCTTTCTTCTTCTAACCCGATTTCGTTAAGAAGTTTTTTTGCATAGATCACTCTACGGGCTGCTTTTGTATTTCCATTTTTAAAATGGCAGTCTCCTTCAAGGCATCCTGCAACATATACACCATCAGCCCCATTTTGAAAGGCCTGTAAAATATGCTGAACATCTACCTTTCCAGTACAGGGAACCCTCACAATTTTAACATTTGCGGGGTAGGAAAGTCGCATACTGCCGGCCATATCAGCAGCGGTATAGGCACAATAATGACAACAAAAAGCAACAATAATAGGTTCAAAATTTCCCATTACAACTATCGAATCCTTTCTAAGAAATGTGGATCTTATTCAACCCCAATTCCAAATAAACCGTTTAGTTTAGCCGATATCATATCATCTTCGTACTGCATGAGCTGAATCGCCTTTGCAGGACATTCAGCTGCGCAAACACCGCAGCCATGACATTGGGCTGGATCAATTTCAGAATAACCTTCGGCATTAATATAGGGGATATCATAGGGACAGGCTCGCACGCAAATCAGGCAGGCAGCACATTTTTTACTATCCACCCTTGCAACACCGGCACCGGTATTGATCATATCCGCAGCCAGAAAAGTCAAAGCTCGACCTGCGGCCGCCTGGGCCTGGGCTATGCTTTCGCGAATAGATTTGGGACTGTGTGCGGTGCCTGCCACTAAAAATCCAGGCACAGACATATCTACAGGCCTCAATTTAATATGATCCTCAAGAAAATGTCCATCAGAAGTTCTGTTCAGGTGAAAAATCATTGCAAGGTCTTCAGTGGCCTCATCATCTGCGGCCATCCCTGTACTTAATGCAAGGCAATCTGCTGAAACCTCTATTTCACGTCCTAAAATCTGATCTTTGAATGTAACGGTTAGCAGACCTCCGTCTTTCTTTACTATTGGTTGATTTTCAGGTTCATAGCGAGCAAAGATAACTCCCTTTTCACGGGCTTTTCTATAATAATCTTCGTGAAATCCCAAAGTTCTGATATCTCGATTGAGAATAAAGATACGGACATCAGGTTTAATCTCAAGAATTCTAAGGGCGTTTTTAATAGCAGTCTGGCAGCATACTCGTGAGCAGTTGGGGTTTTCTTTTGTACGTGACCCAACGCACTGAATCATAACTATATTTTCCCAGCTATTAACACGTTCAGGCTCGTCTTCAATAACAGCATCAAGTTCAAGCTGTGTAATAACTGCTTCATGTTTACCCAGAAGATATTCATCTGTCTGAATCGGCAGAGCACCGGTAGCCATTATTGTGATGCCATGCTCGATCTGTCTGTAATACATTCTTGGTGCAATCTGAACTCCAGTCGTGAACATGCCGGTCATGCCTTTATGATCCACAATTGTAGCACCTGTTATAACCTCTATTAGATCTTGATTAACTGTTTTTTTAATCAGATCCGCCATATAGGACTGAACATCTTCACCGGAAATAGTCTTTCTGATTTTTCCGGCAACGCCTCCCAGTTCAGGTGCCTGCTCCACCAGATAAACTTTAAACCCATTGACAGCCAGATTTAAGGCGGCATTCATGCCGCTCACACCACCGCCGACTACAAGAATATTTTTATTCATGGGGAGCAGATAATCAGGCAGGGGACGTCGTTTTGCCACGCCGGCTATAGCCATTCTGATCAAATCCCCGGCTTTGGCGCTTGCCTGATCCGGATGATCCTTATGTACCCAGGTATCTTGATCTCGAATATTTGCTATTTCAAGAAGATATTTATTAAGACCGGCATTACGAATTATATTCTGAAATTTTGCCTCATGAGTCCTTGGAGAGCAACCGCCTATCACAATCCGATTTAGCTTTTGCTCTTTAATGACGGATTGAATATGTTTCATGGAATCGGTGCTGCACCCGTGTCCTGCGACCTCTGATATGGCTACCTGCGGTAGCTTTGCAGCATATTTTGCAAGATCCTTTACATTGATAACCCCGCCTATATTAAATCCGCAATCACAAATAAACACACCTATTCGAGTCTCTTCGTTTGTGACATCCCTTTCAGCAGGCAGTTCATCCTGAATTTTTGGGATTTTCTCAAGTATGTCTAAATGCTCGGACGCCATACAGGCCGCTGCACTGGCCTGAACAATGGTTTCAGGAATATCCTTGGGGCTTTCATAAATGCCGCATACAAAAATTCCAGGTCTGGAGGTTTCCACTGGATTAAAGCTGGATGTTTTAACAAAATGGTGCTTATTTACCTCAATTCCCAGTTTTTGAGCAAGTTTTTGTGTTTCATCAGGTATGCGAAATCCAGTGGAGAGCACTATCATATCAAATGTATCGGTTTGAAGTGCGCTGTTCCCATTTAGAGGGTAAGAAATAGATAAATTTTTAGTAGCAGGGTCCTGCATGATGGAATGTGGACGGCTTTTTACAAGTTTAACTCCATATTCATTTTCCGCCCGCATTCGATAGAGCTCATAATCTTTTCCGGAAGTCCTCATATCCATATAAAAAATAACAGTCTCAATATCATCCTGAAAACGTTCTTTTGTAACAATTGCTTCTTTTAAGGCATACATACAGCAAACACTTGAACAATAAGAAACTTCGCATTTATCTGTATTGATACTTCTTGAGCCCACACATTGAATCCAGGCAATTTTGAGGGGTTGTTTGTTATCAGACGGCCGGACAAGGTTGCCGAAGGTTGGGCCGGAAGCAGACATTATTCGTTCATATTCCAAACCTGTAACAACATTAGGATATGTTCCGCCTCCAAAATTATCAAGCACATCTGGATTAAAAAGATCAGCGCCGGTGGCCAGGATAATTGATCCAACTTCTATTTCCTGTTTTTTTTCAATATCATCAGGAATAATGGCGTCTGCCTGACAAATTTCGGTAAGTTTATCAATATCCGTACATTTTTCAATATTAATGGAATAAGCTTGCGGTATTGCCTGGGGATACCTCATACAGGTAGGTGCTCTATAATCCAGGCCCGGAGTAAATTGAACACATTCCTTAAATTGTTCAAAACAGTCTCCACAGGCGGTACATTTATCCATATCAATATACCGCGGCTTTGTTACCAGGGTAACTTTAAAACTGCCTGCTTCCCCTTCAATATCAGCAAGCTGGGTCAAACCCATAAGTTCAATGCGCTCTTTCCGTCCACTTTCAGACAAATGCGGGGACAGGGTGCATAAATCACAATTATTAGTTGGAAAGGTTCGGTCTAGCTGGGTTGTAAGACCGCCGATAGAACCGGCCTTGTCGATCAGAACCACATCTCTTCCTGCTGTTGCCAGATCCAGTGCAGTCCGAATACCGCCAATGCCGCCGCCAATTACAAGTATTTTATTATTTTTTTGAGTCATTTTTACTCGTGCATTTATTCCATGCGTATTTGTTTGTTATTTTCAAACCCGTTAATGTATTTTTAAATTTCAAAATACATTTAAAAGCTACGGAAATTAAATTGCATTCAACAATCTTTTTTAGGCCAGGCTTTTTTAGGCCAGGCTTGTTTTGTTTATGCCTGATTTTAGTATTAAAGGCCTGCCTGATCCAGAATTGCCGGTAAGCGATGTTCCCATCCCAGTGTCTGGATTTTCACTCCCTGAGCTATTTCTTTAAGCGATGCAATGGTTTCGCCTGCAATCCTGATACACTCCATTTCCCTGTCCGAAGATTTTCGGATACGCTTTATAACTTGCTCTGAGATGTGTGCGCCTGGTTCATAATTTGCCATATATCTTGCAATTCCAACTGATTTCAGCAGGAACACCGTTGGAATTATGGGAACTCCCAGTCCCTTAGCCTTTTCCATAAATGCGACAAAGCGATCCATATCAAAGACATAAGGGGATATAATGAACTGGGCACCTGCGGCCACCTTTTTTTCAGCCAGCTCTATTTGCGCGTCCAATGCCTTTTCATCAGCATAGGACGGCATGGTACAGCCTATTATAATATCAGGAGTACCCTTGAGCTCAAAGCCGGCCATATCAACCCCTTCTCGAAGTGACCGTGCTGCATTAATAAGACCAATCTCATCCAGGTCATCAACTGGCCTGGCATCTCGATGATCCCCTTTTGCCATTTCCTCGCCGTGAACAACAACAATATTTTGAATGCCGAGCACATGGGCTGCCAGGATATCTCCTTGCAGAGCCATTCTGTTTCGGTCTCGACAATATATATGAATGATGGGCTCCAACCCCTGCTGATGCATCAGAACCCCGCCGCCAAGAGCGCTCATTCTCATAACACCATTATCCATATCAGGAATAAGTACCGCATCAACACGTCCTTTTATCCGACTGGCATTGGTAACCAGTTCCGATATATTGACGCCTTTAGGTGTGTCAACCTCAGCCAAGACCACAAATTTACCTGATGCTAATTTTTTTTTAAAATTCATGAGTTTCCTTCCTGTTTATGAGAACGTACTCATAAATATGTATAGTTTTTTTATAATAAATAATCAAACTAATTCTTGATTATCTGCGACAAGCTGTTTATGTATTAAAATATTGATTTCCAAGACGAGACTAAAAAAAGGAGGATTTGGAGAAGAAGATCAATTCATTCCATATTTTAATCTTTCGATCTTGCACTATACTTCGTTATTAAATACTTCATCTTTCCCCTAAATGTCAAGCATAATTTTAAGGGCCAGGCAATTTCAACTTAATAATCTGTTGACATAAGGATTATAAAAGGTCAGAAAGAAAATATCAGCTTCCGATCAATAAGATAGGTTTTAGTATGACACTAATCAGGAAATTTAGCGATCCCGCCTCCTGTTGTTTACAAAATCCTCCTCCGGGCGCTCATCTGCTTTTGTTTCGGGGTGATACCCTGACTTTTAGTCTTTCTGTTTCTTCCGGTTTTAATGGTAAGGCCTGGCTTAGAACAAATATAGGTCATATTGACAGAGCCAGACAGGAGATCGTTGACAGAGTTGAGAAAAATGAAACCCCGCTTAGCAGGGACTGGTTTGATCTTCCCATGATGCAGGTTGAAAAAAAACGGTTTCAAATTACGGTAGGACTTGCTCAAATCGGTCATTTTGAGGCCAAAGCATTTTTTCTTGCCATGGGCAGTGAAACCCCTTTGTGGGCCTCAGGCGAAAATACCGTTATAAATGTTGAGCCTGCCGATACCTGTTGCGCCAATATCATATATAATATTTTTATCCGCCAGTTTGGTCCAAACCACAAAAAACATACTGAAAATTCATTGCATGAAAACCATATTAAGTGCCTGGACCGGGCGGGTTATACGGTTATCCCGCCATCAGGAACATTCAGGGATCTTATTTTGCATCTTGATTTTATTATCAAGGAGCTTGGATGCAGAATTTTGCAGCTTCTCCCAATACATTCCACGCCCACCACTTATGCCAGAATGGGCAGATTCGGAAGCCCATATGCAGCTCTTAGCTTCACTGATGTTGATCCGGCCCTGGCCCGGTTTGATCCAAAAGCAACTCCCCTTGAGCAGTTTATTGAACTTACAGATGCTGTCCATGAACGGGGTGCAAAAATAATTATTGATATTGCGATCAATCATACAGGCTGGGCCGCTGAAATTCATGAAACCCATCCAAAATGGCTTGCCAGAGACAAAGATGGCCGTATTGAAAATCCAGGAGCGTGGGGTATGGTGTGGGAGGATCTTACAAAGCTGGATTACGGGCAAAAAGATTTATGGCTGTATATTGCCCGTGTTTTTATTATCTGGTGCAAAAGGGGTGTAGACGGTTTCCGGTGTGATGCCGCCTATATGATTCCTTTGGCAGCCTGGAAGTATATTATTGCATTTGTACGCCGGCAATTTCCAGATACCCTTTTTTTAATGGAGGGCCTTGGCGGGAAGATTTCCGTAACCCGTGATCTTCTTAACAGAGCAAATTTTAACTGGGCCTATTCCGAGCTTTTTCAAAATTATGACCGTGGGCAGGTAGAACATTATCTGCCTGAGCCCATTGAAATTTCCGCGCATGACGGAATCATGGTCAACTTTGCTGAAACCCACGATAATAATCGGCTGGCCGGCATATCCACTGTTTATGCAAAGATGCGGACAGCTCTTTGTGCTTTATCTTCGCAAAATGGTGCCTTTGGATTTGCAAACGGGGTTGAGTGGTATGCCACTGAAAAGATTAATGTGCATGCCGCGCCCTCTTTGAACTGGGGGGCAAAAAATAATCAGGTTGATCATATCAGCAGACTGAGCAGGATTCTCAAAGTTCATCCTGCATTTTACGACCAGACAGAGATTCATCTTATTCATTGCAGTCACGAAAACAGTATTATTTTGTTAAGACACCACAAGCCATCAGGCAAGATGCTTATTATACCGGTTAATCTTGATTATGAAAAAAGCTCAACCTGCTCGTGGAAAAGCAATAAAATTAAAACAGCAGGTTCATCTTATTATGACCTTTTGACAGGTAAAAAAATTGTGGCTGCCAGAACAAATAATGTGCAGATCATAAAACTTGAACCAGGCCAGGTATTATGCCTGACCAGCGACAAAGCCGATATAAAACTTGTTGAATTATCGCCCGAAAATCTCACAGCAGCGCCGGAAAGGATCATAAAACAGCGATTAAAGGCCAAGGCTCTGGAAGTTTTGTCTTTTTATAGTGATAGTATTGATATTGGCGAGTTCAGCCCTGATGCTGCGGCAGTTGACCTTGCAAAAAACCCAATGCGCTTTTGCGAAAAATTAAATTATCTCAGTGCTGAGCCCAGAGTGATTTTATGGCAATGGCCAGGGGATTTAAGACGTGAGGTAATGATTCCTCCAGGGCATTTCTTGCTAATCAAAGCAGCTTTTTGTTTTCGGGCAGTGCTTTTTGAAGGTAAAGAAATAATATCATATGAGGAGAGTATCATAGGCGCTGATGGATCATTTTTTACTCTTTTAACTCCTTTAAAAACACCAGCCAGGCTGCAAAACCGTATATTACAGATGTCAGTATATAAACACGGTGACAGTACTCATTCTAAAAGCCGGCTTCTTTTTATGCCTGATCATTAATCCCCAAAGGTTAAAAAAATCTTTAATAAAAAGGACTTTATTGACA
>JASFBJ010000261.1 GCA_030149585.1 Desulfobacterales bacterium
CAAAGACGGCATCAACAAAATTGCAGCCGCCATCCATAAAAAAAAACGGCAGGGCACCAAAAAATCCAATGCCTGCCCATCCAATGGATACAATGGCCATCCCTTCCCGCTGGGTGATATAATCAGATTTTGAGCCTTTCAAAAGCAAATAGAGTAAAATCCCGATTATAACCGTAACAAGGGCTGAGCAAAAAAGAGGCATAACACTTTGGTCATGATAATAAAGGCCAAACCCCAGTGGAAATACCATGGTAAGACCAAAATAAAAGGTAAAAATACCAACGATGTGCAGAATATAACCCCAGCGCATTTAAAAATACTCCAGCTTTACGGCAAGTATCTTTTCAATCCCGGCAATGGCTTGCTGCCTGGCAAAAATAATGATTCGATCTTCAGGTTTAATTATTACATCGCCTGAAGGGATAATTATCTTTTCGTTCCGAATAATTCCGGCAATAATCGAGCCTTTGGGAAAGTTTATCCGTTTTAAAGGCTTGTCCACAATTGAAGAGGTTTCAAGGGCCACAGCTTCCATTACTTCAGCCTGCTCCCCTTTTATAGATATGGCGGAAAGCACTTTACCGCGTCTGACATGCTGCAAAATGGTATTAATAGCCGAAAGTCTGGGGCTGACCACCTGCTCAATTCCGATCGTGGTCATTAATGGGAAATAGCTGAATTTGCTGATCTGGGTAATAGATTTTGCAGCTCCCAGACGCCGCGCCAGTAATGATGTTAAAATATTGGTTTCTTCATCACCGGTTAAAGTGATCACAACATCAATGTCTGCAATATTTTCTTCGAGTAATAAAGCCTGATCAGAACCGTCACCTTGCAAAACTACAGTTTTATTCATCTGCTCTGCAAGTTTAAGACATTTTTCAGGATCCTTTTCTATAATTTTACAGGTAATGGCTCGATCTTCCAGGGATACAGCCAGACGAGCCCCAATCCGCCCGCCGCCGATAATTAAAACCCGCCGCAATGGTTGTGAATGTTTATCAAATACTGACAGCGTTTCCAGTAGGGTATCTGCTTCGCTGATAAAATAAACCAGATCCCCTGCAAGCAGGTGATCATGCCCCCTGGGAATAATCATTTTTTCACCACGTATAATAGCTGCGATTAATGGCCCGCGTCCATTGGTTTTTTGTGGCAAATCAAGAAGTTTAACACCTGCCAGGCGTGATTTAGGGTCTAAATATATTCCTACAAATTTAATACGGCCATCGGCAAAATCCCCAACATCAACAGCTCCTGGTACATCCATCAGCCTTTCAATGGTTTTTACCACCTCTATTTCAGGATTAATAACCGTGTCAATATAAGGCGCATTTTCCTTAAAAATAGAATAATATTTATCAAAACCAGGGTTCCTGATACGAGCCAGTTTTTTGGTGGACGGTGAGATAATATTGGCCACAAGACAGGCTACCAGGTTTGTTTCATCACTATTAGTGACAGCCAGCAATATTTCAGCTTCTTTTATGCCGGCTTTTTCCAATGCTACCGGACTGCTGCCTGATCCATTTAAAATCTGCACATCAATATTTTCAGATACGCGTCGCAACGCTGCAGCATCATTATCAATAACCACCACATCTTTATTTTCATGGGACAGATGGCTGGCAATATGAAATCCAACTTCACCGGCACCCACAATAACTATTTTCACGCCTGACTCCTTTGAATAACCATTATAATTGGCGCATACTGCTACAGGCAGTAAGTATTAGTCAATAAACAAATATGCTTCCTATAATTCTTATTTTATTTTGGCGGAAATTTTCAACTGTTAAACTGATATCAATAATATATTTAAACCAAAAACAGCCAGTAAGGCCCACCAGTCATTTCCAGTAGCCGACATTTTTTTTGTCGGACGTTTATCATTAAAACAACGGGCTTCCATTGCGATCACTAAGGCGTCAGCATCTGAAAAGGTTCTTCGAAACAGAGGAATAATCAGACAGGTTAAGCGATAAACAGGATTTTTTCGATTTTCCACACATCTTGCTCTTTGAGCATCGCCTGTTTCCCTGGCCTGGTGAAAAATTATAGGCAAAAACCGAATAAGCAGTCCAAGCATAATGGCAATTTGTTTTTGAGGAATCAGAGGAATTGGGGCGAGCAGATTTTCCAGCCCATCCCTGATTTGAGATGAGCTGGTCGAGGAAATAAAGGATAAGCCTGAAAAGACAATAAATAAAAGCCGCCAGCAAATCATGAGGCCGTCTATAATACCCTGCCTTGAGATAAGGATAGACTTAAACTGCAAAATCACCTCACCTGGAGTAGATACTGACCTTGCCAGTAAAATTAAAACCAGCATAGCGCAAAAAAAGCGCAGCTCAATAAGAGTTCTTATAATTTTAATACCAAGAAAGCAAAGTACACCAAAAACCACCAGACTGGATATGAACATTGCCAAAGGCCCTGATTTCAGGCTGGCCAGACTGATACTGATTAAAAATAAAAGTTTAAACCTGGCATCAAGATTATGAAAAACTGAATTGCCGGGCTGATATCCAAAAGCAGTTAGTTCAGCCACGAGTCAACCTTTTTACCAAAGCGCACGGCGCAGGGCATTCGAATGCCAAATTGTTCAACCTTATCAATAAGTTGATCCGGCAGACCATCACTGACAATCCTGCCGTCTTCCATCACAATCAGCCGATCCGCATGGGCAATAATTTTTTCCAGGTCATGGGTGGTCACGATTATGGTATGGTCTGAATGGTGCAGATCAATAATTTGTTTTAATACCTGAACTATGCCGGGATAATCCAGATTAGAAAAGGGTTCATCAAAGATAATAAGTTCCGGTTCCATTGCCAAAATACCTGCCACTGCCAGCCGTCTTTTTTCACCACCGGAAAGCTGAAGCGGTCTCACATCAGCCAATTTTTCCAAACCAACGTCTTTTAATGCTTTTATAACGCGTTTTTGGACTTCATTTTTCGGCAAATTCAGATTTTCAGGCCCAAAGGCCACGTCATCATAAACAGTCTCTCCGATAATCTGACTGTCGGCATCCTGAAAAACCATACCAACTACCTGCCTGGCCCGAATAAGATCTTGTTTAACAGGGACATCGTCAATTAAAACATTTCCTTTGGTGGGGAATAATAACCCGTTTAAATGGCGCAATAAGGTGGTTTTGCCGGATCCATTCGCACCAGCCAGAATTACAAATTCACCGCGCTGGATATTAAGATTAATATTTTTAAGCCCTATAGTGCCATCGGCAAAGCAATGTTGTAAATTTTCAAGTTTTATAAAAGGCATCAACTATACTCTGTGTAATCGGCTGCTAAGCGATTGAATTATCTAACCTAAATCTGTGCGCCTACTTGTGGATGTTATTTCGTCCACGTTCCTTACCTTGAATTATTGGGCGCAGGGTTTTAGCAATGGGAATGGCAGCTGCAATTTTTAAGGCATCACCAATTAAAAACGGATACATTCCCACTGCCAGAGTCTTGGCCAGTGTCATGCCGGTTATAATTTTAAGCCAGCCAACACCAAAAGCATAGATGATTAAAGAACCACAGATCATGGACATAACATCCCAAAATATTTTTCCATCTGTGTTTTCAGAAATTAACCCAATCAGATAAACTGCCGGTAAAAATCCGAACAGATATCCTCCTGTAGGCCCTATAAGACGTCCGATTCCCCCTGCCCCTCCTGAAAATACCGGCAGGCCGATGGCACCGGCCAAAAGATAAATTCCAACACTGGCCAGACCCCATCGCCAACCAAGCAAAAGACCGGCTAAGAAAATAAACAAATTTTGTAAAATAATGGGGACTGGACCGATTGGAATTGAAAGATAAGCACCGGCTGCAATTAAAGCAGCCAGGAGTGAGGAAAAAACCATCATCCGCAGTTGAGTTGAATTCATAAAAAGACACCTTTCACTTTTATATTAGCCACTCAAAACAGGGTTTTTGAGCGCAGGCTTTATTGATGAAAACAATCCCCAAAGGTAACTGTTTTGATCGTTTTATTCTCCAACTGCAATAATAAAGCCCCATTATGATCCACATCTACGGCAATTCCTTCAAAAACAGAATTAGTGGTTATTATTTTCACCCGTTGATTAATCGTAATAGTATATTTTTTCCACTCATCAATAACTGTTTCAAGATCAGGATCCTTCATCCAGTTTTCAAAACTATTCAAAAAAGCAGTTAAAATTCTTTTACGGGAGCATTGTCTTCCAAGAAGTATTTTTAAAGATGAGGCATTTGGTTCCTTTGCAGTTGGGTCGTTATTAACATTTAAACCAATCCCGATATTGAGACAATTTACTTGATCTACTTCAGCATCCATTTGGGAAAGCATCCCTGATATTTTTTTACCTTGAACCAGGATGTCGTTGGGCCATTTGACCCCGGCATCAAGGCCGTACATCTCGCGCAAGTTTTGTGCAAGACATAATGACGCGCCAAAGTTAATTTTAGGACATAAAGCAGGAGGAATTTTCGGTCTTAATATAACTGTGAAATAGAGCCCCCCTTGTTCAGACAGCCAAACCCTTTTTAGACGACCGCGTCCTTTTTTTTGGGCGCCGGCAATAACAACAGTAAAATCAGGACATTTCTTTCGAGCCAGATCCATGGCAATTTCCATGGTGGAGGAGGCTTTTGGAAAATAATGAATTTTTTTTTGGTGATCTGGAAATTCCCAGGAGAACAGAAAATCCATGTCTTTTTTTAATTGATATCCTTTGGGTCTTGACTCAATTGAATACCCCAACTCCTGTAATCGACGGATATGCTTCCAGATTGCGACCCTGGAAACGCCAATGATGTTACTAAGCGTCTCACCTGAAATCAAATCCCCCTCTTTTCTTAATATCTCCAGAATTTTGCCTTTCATTCCATCTCACTTATTTTATTTGCCGGCAGGTTGGTTAACCTTTTAATGTATTAAGGTTAACCAGAATTTCGTGTTAAGTCAATAAAAAAAAATAGATAATATAAATCCCTGGAAAAAAGCGTGGGGCAACGAAGATATCTTTATATTTGATGAAGGATAAAA
>JASFBJ010000262.1 GCA_030149585.1 Desulfobacterales bacterium
GAAAAAATGGTGATCCCACCGGGATTTGAACCCGGGTTACCGGCGTGAGAGGCCGACGTCCTAAACCACTAGACGATGGGACCATTATTTGGGGACCATTATTTGATTCAAAAGGTAGAGGGTTAATATAAAAAAGAACTGGTTTTGTCAATTATTATTTTGAATTTTCCTTATGCAGCGCAGGAGCTTTTCTTTTTTGCCCCTTTCGGATTCCAAATATAAGATAAATTATAATTCCTATAAAGGGCAAAAGGGCAATAAAACCCCACATAGCCTTATGAATTATTGAATCAAAATCCTTTCCGGCAATATCCATAATGGCCCAGCAGGTAGCCAGATAAAACAGGATTCCCATTGCTATAATAATGGTAAATGTATTCATTTTAATTCTAAAATTCTCACAATATCCAAAACCGTATTTACATAATATTTACTGTGATTATAGTGGTAAACCACCTTGCCTGCTTTTTCCTTTGGCAATCCGGGCTTCCAGCCATAATGCTCAAGATAACTGGCAATACTCATTATGGCATCGGCATGGGTAAAAAGATCAAGACGTCCGTCCTTATTACCGTCTTTGGCAAAGATTAAAATATTGGTGGGCATAAACTGCGAAAGGCCCATAGCTCCGGCATGAGAACCTTTGATTTTAACAGGATCCATCTTTTGCCCGGCTGTATATTTTAAAAAAGCTTTTAGTTCGCGATAGGCCCATTTGGATTTTTTTACAGCTTTTTTATTAAACTGCTGTTTTGAAAACCTGCGGGATTCAGGAATGTGCTTCCATAAATAATCCCTTGCCACAGGATCTGATAAAGTCGCAAGGGTGGACAGAGTATTTATAATTGATCTTTTGCCTACATATTTTCCCAATCGTGTTTCCACCAGCATAATTGCAGTAATTACCTCCGGCCCCACCTGAAACCGTTTTTCGGCCATGGCCAGCTCTGCTTTATATCTTTGCATATATTTACGGGCTTTGGAGATATTTGATTTTTTTTTAAACTGATCATAATTTAAAGTTGCCTCATTATGCATAAAAAAAAGAGTTACGCCCCTTATTTCAAAAATAACTTTTGGGTTTTGATAAAGAGCCTGAACTCTTTTTTTACTTAACCCGTCTTTGATAAGTTTTGCCTGGAGCTTGCCAAATAACTCTTGATTGGCGTCTACATTGGCCGGCCAGCTTAACAAGACTGCTAAATAACAACAAAAAATAACTGCCAGCCGCCTTTTACCGATTGTTGAAGCATTTTGTATTTTTGAGTACATAAAGCATTGGGCCTTTGATTAACTTTCTGATTCAAGTGCAAAAAAAATAAAAAGAATTACTTAAAAGCCAGTTGGCTCGGCCGGCGGTGGTCAAACACTGTTAAAGATTGATAGCCGGCAGCGGTCAGGATGGAAAGTGTTTTATCAAAATAACGTCCTATATTTTGCGGTTTATGCGCGTCCGAGCCAAGAGTAACAGGTATCATAAGTTCCCGGCTGCGCTGGATAATTGCAGCAGAGGGATAAATTTCCCCAGCCGGGTGGCCAAAGCCGCTGGTATTGATCTCAAGTATTAAACCTTTATCATGGATAATTTGTAAAATATTATCCATCTCCTTTGAAATAGACCACTTTGGCCGGAGGCCGAACTTTTTTATCAGGTCCAGATGGCAAACAACGTCAAAATAATCATGCTCCAGCATCAATGTCAGATATTCAAAATAGAGCCTGTATATTTTTTCAGTTTCAAGTTTGCCATGGCGCCAGTCTGATTTATGACTGACTATATTATAAGCGCCTGCAAAGTGGACGGAGCTGCCTATTACATCAAAAGCAAAAGGTTCCAGGATATCTTTAATCTCATCAACCTTACGAGGGTGAAAATCGACTTCCAGGCCGACTTTGATGCTGATTTGACCCTGATATTCTTTTTTCAGCCCTTGAACGGTCATAAAATATAGGGGTACTTCATCAGGAGTCATGGAAAGACGGCGACCTGATTTTTGCAAAGTTAAATGGTCAAAAAAACAGATTTCGCTGAATCCGTACTCAATAGCCTGAGCAATATAAGCCTCCATAGAACCTTGGGCATGATTACAAAGAGGTGTATGGATATGATAATCTATCATTTTTTAAAAAGGGAGAGCCCTGATTTTTTATTATTCCTATTCTTGCTAGCCTCAAAATGGCATGTTATATAAGCTCTGTCAAATGGTATCGCCCCTGGTGAGCATGGTGAAAAATATTTTGCTGAATAAAATTTTCCAATTTGTTTACCCTGGCTGCTTAACCTGTGGTATTTTTGATTATAAGCAGCGTATTTCAGCCTGTATTTATAAAAAAGAGAGGTTTTTAAAGCAGATTGATGAAAAAAAAGAACAAAACAATTTTTATTTGCCACTCTTGTGGCTTTGAGTCTGCAAAATGGCTTGGAAAATGCCCGGAATGTAATCAGTGGGATGTTATGAGTGAGGAACTTGTCTCTAACACATCAGGCAGAAAAAATAGAGGTGTATTTAAAACAGCTCCTGCTAAGCCTGTGCCGATTGACGCTGTTGATCTAAAAGATGAAAAACGGCTTTTGACCCATATTAAAGAATTTGATCAGGTCCTGGGTGGTGGACTGGTGGCTGGATCTTTGGTGTTGATAGGAGGTGACCCTGGAATCGGCAAGTCAACGCTGATGCTCCAGGTACTAAACGGCATTGCAAAACATAACCATAAAGTTTTATATGTTTCAGGTGAAGAATCTGTTAAGCAGATCAGGCTTCGGAGTCAGCGGCTGGAAGTCGGATCTTCAAACCTTTTTGTAGCGGCTGAGATTGATCTGGAAATAATTTTGGCAATGATTGATTCTACCAAGCCGGTAGTTGTGGTGATTGATTCTATCCAGACCATGTTCAGTTCAGATATTAGCTCTGCGCCAGGCAGTATCAGCCAGGTTAGGGAATCTGCCCTGAGATTAATGAGAGTGTCCAAGGAAACCGGGATCCCGATTTTTCTTGTGGGCCATGTAACAAAAGATGGTGCAATTGCAGGCCCACGACTTTTGGAACATATGGTGGATACTGTCCTATATTTTGAAGGAGATCGTAATCATATATTCCGTATCTTGCGGGCAGTAAAAAACCGTTTTGGTTCAACCAACGAGATCGGAGTTTTTGAAATGAAGGAAAAAGGTTTGCTGGAAGTAGCAAACCCTTCAAAGATATTTCTTTCCGAGCGTCCCGTTAAAGTTGCAGGTTCAGTGGTTACAGCCAGCCTGGAAGGCACCAGACCGATTCTGATTGAACTCCAGGCTTTAGTAAGCAGCACTAATCTGGGAACTCCAAGGCGCACTATTTTAGGCCTTGAGCATAACCGGGTGGCCTTGCTGGTGGCGGTTATGGAAAAAAAACTGGGTATTCATTTAACTGGCCATGATATTTTTATGAATGTGGTAGGCGGTGTCAGAGTTGATGAGCCGGCCATGGATCTGGCCATAATGGTGGCTATTGCTTCCAGCTTTTTTGATCAATGTCTTGACGAGGCCACCGTCATAGTCGGCGAAGTAGGGTTAACCGGTGAAGTCCGTGGAGTAGGCCAGATGGATAAAAGAATTTCAGAGGCGGAAAAACTTGGGTTTACTAAAATCCTGGCTCCCTCGAGCAATCTTAAACAGGTCACTGGAATTCAGTCAAAAGCCATCAAATTAATTGCCATTAAAAATGTTACCCATGCAATGGAGTATTTGTTTTAAAATTTAAAATGAAATCCACTAAATTCAGTAAAAACCTTTGGCACGATCATTATAGCCAAAAAGCGCAAAAAGAGGGTTATCCAGCCAGATCTGTTTATAAGCTTCAGGAAATACAGAAAAAATTTAAAATTTTGAGTAAAAATGATCATATTCTGGATTTGGGCTGTGCTCCAGGCTCATGGCTTATATATGCCGCAAGCCTGACAGGATTAAAAGGAGAGGTGGTAGGTATTGATTTAAAATCTCTAAAAATCAAGCTGCCTGCTAAAGCCCGATTTATTCAAGGCGATATATTTGATTTACCTTTGGAAGCTAAAGAATTATTAAACAGAAAATTTGATGTGGTTCTTAGTGATATGGCCCCTTTTTCCAGTGGAAATCAGTTTACCGATGGGGTTCGGTCTTTTCAGCTTTGCACAGAGGCTCTTGCCCTGTCTGAAAAGGTTTTAAAACCCGGGGGGCATTTTATTTGCAAAATTTTTCAGGGAGAGGATTTTAAACTTTTTTCAGATATGATAAAAGAACAATTTAAACAACTGCATATTTTTAAACCCAAAAGCAGCCGCAAGGCCAGCAGAGAGATATTTACGATAGGCAAAAACAGGAGGTAATAATGTCCGGACATAGCAAATGGTCAACTATAAAGCATAAAAAAGGTGCTGCTGACGCAAAAAGAGGTAAAATTTTCACCAAACTGATTAAAGAAATTACCATGGCTGCCAAAATGGGCGGCAGCGGCGACCCTGATGCTAATCCCCGTCTTAGAACCGCTGTTGCGGCAGCCAAGGCTGAAAATATGCCTAAAGATAATATAGGCCGGGCTATTAAAAAAGGAACCGGTGAACTTGAAGGGGTTAACTACGAAGAGAGTGTTTATGAGGGATATGGCCCTGGAGGAGCGGCTGTGATGGTAGAATCGCTTAGTGATAATAAAAATAGAGCTGTTGCTGAAATTCGCCATATTTTCAGTAAATTTGGCGGGAACCTTGGTGAAAATGGCTGTGTTTCCTGGATGTTTGATAAAAAAGGCTTTATCAGCGTGGAAAAAAAGGCAATTGATGAGGATAGCATTATGGAAAAAGCCATTGATGCAGGGGCTGAAGATGTCCGGGATGAGGAAGCAAACTATGAAATAATAACCGAACCAAATGATTTCGAAGCAGTCAAAGGCGCTCTTGATAAAGCCTCAATCAAATATATCGAAGCGGAAATCACCATGCTTCCGCAAACAATGACCAACCTTTTAGGTAAAGATGCTGAAAAAATGATGAAGCTGATGGATTTTCTTGAAGATTGTGA
>JASFBJ010000263.1 GCA_030149585.1 Desulfobacterales bacterium
ATACATATAAAACACTATAGCATGGGAACAAGAAACAAGAAAGTGAGGTAAACAAGTGACCAAGCCGCTTGTAATAGTGGAATCACCTACAAAGGTACGTACAATAAAAAAATATATCGGCAATGAATTTAATGTTATTGCTACTGTGGGACATATCAGAGACCTTCCTCCAAAAGAGATTGGAATTGATATTGATAATGATTTCAAACCCAAATATATAACCATTCCCGGAAAAAGTAAAATAATCTCAGGACTTAAAAAAGCAGCCGGCAACACCCGGTTGATCTACCTGGCTGCTGACCCTGACAGGGAAGGAGAAGCAATTGCCTGGCACACGGCAACTGTCTTAAAAAAGAAAAACAGAAAATTCGTGAGAATTCTTTTTCATGAACTAACTAAAAACGCTATTAAAGCTGCAATTGAAAAATCCCTGGAACTTGATACAGCCAAGTACAACGCCCAGCAGGCCCGCCGCATTATAGACCGTCTGGTTGGATATCAGGTCTCGCCTCTTTTGTGGCGCAAGGTTAAACAGGGTCTTAGCGCCGGACGGGTTCAATCTGTTGCTGTTCGCATCATATGCGACAGGGAACGAGCAATCCAGGCATTTGACCCGGAAGAATACTGGTCTATTACCGCCCATCTTCAAGGTGATAATCCTCCTCCTTTTGCAGCTAAACTTGCAAAAAAAAATAATAAAAAACTAAAAATTCCTGATCAAAAAACATCAAAGGCCATTTTAGCTGAAATTGATCAAGAAAAGTTTATCGTTGATAAAATTACAAAAAAGACTACAAAACGTAACCCTTTGCCCCCTTTTATCACCAGCAAGCTGCAACAGGAATCTATCCACAAATTAAGGTTTTCAGCAAAAAAAACCATGATAATCGCTCAGCAACTTTACGAAGGAGTTGATCTTGGCCCTGGTGAACCAGAGGGCTTGATTACCTATATGAGAACCGATTCAACAAGAATTGCCATGGAAGCAGCCCTTGATGCTCTGGATTATATCAATCAAACCTTTGGTGAAAAATACGCTCTTGATAAACCGCGTTTTTTTAAAAATAAAAAAAAAGTGCAAGACGCACATGAGGCTATCCGGCCCACATCGGTTTATAACACACCTGAAAAGCTGAAAGCTTTTCTCACTGAAGAACAGTTTAAGCTATATAGTTTGATCTGGAAACGCTTTGTGGCTTCTCAAATGCAACCCGCCCTGATAAACCGGAATTCGATTTTTATAAAAGCAGGAATTTATCTTTTTACTGCAAGTGGTTCAACCATAAAATTTCCTGGATTTATGAGCTTATATCAGTCAGCTGCTGATGAGGCGGAAAGCAAAAAAAAATCCCAGGTTTTGCCTGAACTAAAAGAGCAGATAGTTTTAAAATTAGATGAAATTATTCCAAAACAGCATTTCACAATGCCTCCGCCCAGATTTTCAGAGGCCTCCCTTGTAAAAGAACTTGAAGAAAACGGTATTGGCCGTCCATCCACCTATGCCAACATACTCTCAACTATTAGAGGCAAGGGCTATGTGGATCTGCAAAAAGGCTATTTTCGCCCCAATGAGCTAGGCTTTATTGTAAATGATCTGTTAATCAACAGCTTTCCTGAACTTTTCGGGGTTGATTTTACTGCCAGGCTGGAAAATGAGCTGGATATGATTGAAAGTTCTGAAATGAATTATTTAGATGTGCTTAAACAATTTTACGATCCATTTAAACAAAAGCTGGATGGCGCTGCTAAAGAAATGATCAGCATCAAAGGTCAGGGAATTCCAACTGATCTGGATTGCCCTAAATGCAAAAAACATAAACTCCACATCAAAATCGGTAAAAACGGCCATTTCCTGACCTGTAGTGGTTATCCTGACTGTACCTATTCCAGAGATTATATCAGAGATGAAAAAGGTAAAATTGAGGTAGTAGAGCCTTCCTATGAAAATGTGACTGATACTGTTTGTAATAAATGCGGTAAACCAATGGTAGTTAAAAGGGGGCGTTATGGTGAATTTTTGGCCTGCACCGGTTATCCTGACTGCAAATTTACCCAGTCCCTTCATTCAACCGGAAGCGGAAAAGATATAGGTGTAGACTGCCCGGAAGATGGATGTGATGGAAAAATTGTTGAAAAATCATCAAAACGCGGCAAAATTTTTTATGGGTGCGACCAATTTCCAAAATGCAAATTTGCCACATGGGATAAGCCCGTTAATAAAGAATGCCCCCTGTGCAAGGCAAAATTTCTTGTGCAAAAATCCACTAAAAAGAAAGGGGATTTTTTGGCATGTTATAATAAAGACTGCGATTATAAAGAGTTTTAAAAGAGGTACCTGATTAATCATGAAAAATAAATTCACATTAATTATTTTTACACTGCTGCTTTTGACCCAGTATTTTTTTCCAGATCTATGCTTAAGTGAAAATATTCTGCAAAAACTTCGTGAAAATCAGATGAACATGCAGAACCAGCTTCAAAAAGCGCAAGAAAAAGATCTTGAGCAATATTCAACAGCCCGTCAAAAACAGGCAGTTAACTTTCATAATGCTTTTGAAAAGCAAGGAAAAGAATTTTTACGCCTTAAAAACAGAGTTGAAAAACTTTGGCCACGCATTATTCTTAACAGCAAAAGCAACTGGGTAAAGTATAACCCAAAGGCAAATACAAAATCTGAAGTTGATTTTGAAAATGGTACCATTACACTGGAAGTTGTTGTTGAAGATTCAAAGATTGATAAGGCCACCAGCCTGGAGATAGCCGAAATTGCCAAATCCAGCATGAAGAGCCAACTTGCCGGTTTAATGGCAACAGGTGTCCTCGACCATCAAATAGCAGATAATAATAATGCTGCTATATCCAATAATCAGGCTGTTAATTTTTTAAACCAAGACCTGGCAAATAATTTAACTGTTAATCGAAAAATAGTTATTGGAAAAGATGGGGTAAAACGGCGCATAGTACAGTATAAATTTAACATGATTCAGGATCATGTTTTGATCCGGGCTGAAAACTATCTGACAACAGTCAGCAAATATGCCAGGGAAAAAAAACTTGATCCAGCTTTAATCCTGGCAATTATCCATACTGAATCACATTTTAACCCATTGGCGGTATCCCACTGCCACGCCTATGGATTAATGCAGATTATTCCAAGATTTGCAGGGCTGGAAGCTAATCGAATCCTGGGCAGAAATTTTATTCCTGACAAAAAAACACTTCTTGATCCAGCAACCAATATTCAAATGGGCTGCGTTTATTTTTCCAGACTGGTTTACCGGTATTTTTCAAACTATGAATATCCTACCAATCTGTATTTTTCCATTGCGGGTTATAACTGGGGTACCAGAATGGTTAAGCAGCGAATCATCAAACAATATCTCCCCGATACCAGGGACAGCGATCATGTCTATTTAACTTTAAAAAAACATTCACCCAATGAGACCAAATTATATCTTGAAAAAGTATTGCTCCGTAAAAAAATCATCTGGGACAAAATTGTTAAAGAGTACAGCTTATAAAAATTGGCAGACAACCTTTAATAGGAGTTTAACATGCATAACCACAGACAATTGAAAACTTTTATCAATCCTGAAAATATAACTGTTATTGGCGCGTCTGAACGACCGGGAGCCTGGGGCTCATTTATTATGGAAAGCCTTTTGACCTGGAAATTTCCTGGTAATATTTATCCTGTTAATCCTAAAGCAAAAACAATATATGGAATTCCCGCCTTCCCAGACATTAAAGCCGTTCCAGACCCGGTTGATCTGGCGGTTATTGCCATTCCAGTTAAATTTTTAGAAACAACAGTTAAGGCCTGCGGCAAAAAGGGTTATCGCGGTGTCACCATTATTACGGCAGGTCTGAGCGAAGCTGTAAAAGACGGCCTGGAAAGAGAAAAAGCGCTTACTGAAATGGCCGGCTCCTATGGCATGCGCCTTTTAGGACCCAATGTCTCAGGTACTTTTAACCTGCATGCCTGTTTTAACGCATCCGGCTCTCCTGCCAACTTTCTTTTTCCAACCTCACTGGCCGGTATTTGCCAGGGAGGATATGCTATCTATGATCTTATGAGTTCTGTATATGAAAAAGGAATGGGGCTTGGTAAATTTATTCATACCGGTAATGAATGTGATACTACAGTAACTGATTTTTTAGAGTATTTTGGCGATGACAAAGAAGTCAAAGGAATCATAATGTATCTGGAAACCTTGCGGGATGGAGACCGTTTTTTTAAGGCAGCCCGAAAAATAGCCCAAAAAAAACCAATTATCATCCATAAGGCAGGCCGCACCCAGGCAGGCTCACGAGCTGCCAGCAGCCATACCGGAGCTTTGGCCTGCCGCCAAAATATATTTGAGGCTGCCTTTAAACAGGCCAATATCATCTTTTGTCCCACAATGGAACTTCTCATTCCTATGGCGGATGCCCTGGTTGAACGGCCACCATTGCTGGGCAACAAAGTCGGCATTATTACCATGGGGGGCTCCTGGGGCGTTGCTTTAAGCGATGTTCTGGAAGAAAATGGTTTAAGCGTTCCCCAATTCAGTCAAGACCTTCGCCAAAAGCTCACTGAATTAGGCATGCCGGAGCGGGCATCCACCAAAAATCCGGTTGATATAGGCGCGGCAGGTGCAATGTCTTTTTCTCCTGAAACACTTTTGCAAATCGGAAGAGCAATATTGTCTTCCGGGGAAGTGAATTCCCTAATCGTCCATGGTTTTGGCAGGCCTGGGTTCCTTGATAAAAATATCCCCCAGTCATGGAAGGAATTCACTGCCGTGGAAATAAGCGTTATGGAAAATTTCAGCGCCCTTGAAAAAGAACTTGATTTTCCGGTTATACTAGGCTGCAGCTTAACCCTCTGGGAAAGTCAGTCAGTTCACGATATCACAAAAAAAGGTATTCGTACATATAACCGCCTGGACGATATTGCCGGCATTCTTTCAAAAATGTATCTCTATTACAGCAATTCCCGCTTACGACCTTGCTAATTATTTTATGCCTAATATGGGATA
>JASFBJ010000264.1 GCA_030149585.1 Desulfobacterales bacterium
CAGGCCACAAAAAAAGCAAAAGGATTGCCGGCAGCAAAAAGACCGGCATGGATACCGGTTAAAGAGCTCCGAAGCGGGTAGTGATCGATAGTAATCAATAGATCCCAGTCAAGATACTGAACAGGATCATTAGTTACCAGGATAATTTCTTCAAAAGTATCCTTGAAAAGGTTATAAATACGGTCCAGTATTTTTTGCCCCTGAATTTTTAAAAAGGCTTTGTTTTGACCGGAAAACCGCTTGCTGAGCCCACCGGCCAGGATAACACCGCTTAAAGGATAGGTCATAATATTAACCATAATAATTAGAATTAATCTTAATAAGTTAAGATGGTAGAAAAAAATTTCTATAAAATCAAGCTAAATGCAGAAATTTTAACCTTGATCTAAATATTCTTAAGCTGTTAATATATACATATATTTAAATTTCGCGTTTCCATGCTCCAGCCTGGAACCAGACGAGAAGCAACATCTAAAAAGGATCAATTATGAAGCATCAGTTTCAAATCCTTTCAGCCGTTGAGATTGATCGTATTTTAAAAAGAATTACTCTGGAAATTTTAGAGGCCCGTAAAGGAACTCAAAATATGGCTCTGATAGGTATTCATACCAGAGGCGTGTTTATAGCTAAACGAATTCAGGCCCATATTCTTAATATTGAGGGTCAGCAAATTCCAACCGGCAGCATTGACATTGCCCTTTATCGGGATGACTGGACACAAATTGGCCATCAGCCGGTTGTGCAGGCGACCAATATTCCCTTTTCCGTTGATAATCAAGAGATTATACTGGTTGATGACGTTCTTTTCACTGGCCGTACTATCAGAGCTGCCATGGATGCTTTAATCGACTTTGGAAGACCGGCCATGATTGAACTGGCGGTATTGATCGACCGAGGCCATCGTGAACTGCCTATTCAGAGCAATTATACCGGGAAATATGCTGAAACCAGACACTCGGAAACCGTTAATGTAATGCTGTCTGAATGTGATCAAAAGGATAGCGTGATGATACAGCAGGAAAAAAATAATGGGCATAAAAACACACAGGGCTAATGCACCCCAAAAAATCAAGCTCGGAATTTTGTCAATATCGACTACCCGAACCCTGGAAAATGATAAAAGCGGTCACTGGATTGCAAAAAGAGCTAAAAAAGAGGGGCATACCATAGCTTTTCACCAAGTGGTGACAGATGATCTGCAAATAATCAGAACAGCGGTTGAAAACGGGATTAAGGAGCAACAGCCCCAGGTTATTATTCTTACCGGAGGAACCGGGATTAGCCCCCGTGATGTAACTATTGAAGCTGTTCGCCCCCTTTTTAAAAAAGAGCTCTCCTCATTTGGGCCGATTTTCGCAAGTTTAAGTTATGAACAGATTGACTCAGCCGCAATCTTGTCCCGGGCTACAGCAGGGACCATCGAACAAACACTTCTTTTTTGCATACCCGGCAGCCTCAAGGCCTGCAAGCTGGCCTGCAGCACCTTGATCTTTCCTGAAATAGGGCATCTGGTCTGGCATCTTCAGGAAAGCTGAAAATAAAATCACCCTGCTTATTTTTCTACAGCTTTTGAATTGAAAATTTAATTTGGTTATGCATGGTCAGACCTGCACAGCATCGGTTTTTCGGTTATCAAAAGCGCTAGTCGTTAAAGTCGAAGTTCAAGGCGAAAACCGAATCATCGGCAATAAAATTTTGCACTTCTTCAGGATCCAACCCCTCACAGGAGGCTGTTACATCATACTGACCCGTAGGCAGATCGATACTGTAAATATATTGAAACGTTCCATCGTCGCTGCTGCTATAATAGACATCAGGTGTTTCATCATCCGCGTCATCTGTTACCAGAACAGATATATGATTATCAAAGCAATATTTGATCCCCATTTTTTGCTGTCAAAAATAATATCATTTTTTCCCATGCTGATATGATGTTAGCCCTATTGGCAGGTTGGCAAGCCAGCTGTTTTTATAAGGCATACAACGCCCCACCAAAAAAGCCGTGGGTAGAACTTTTACGATTTTATCAAATAGTTTTGGATGACAGCTAAATAAAAGCTCATAATCTTCCCCTCCTTCAAGGGCAATTTTAGTTGAATTTTGCTTATAAAGTCGGCAAAACTGAATCAGTTCGGCCTGAATAAGTTCGGAATTGACACAGGCAAGGGGCTGATCAAATTCAATGGTGATTTTTGAAGCTTTTGCAATATTTTTCGCGTCCCCTGCCAGCCCATCACTAATGTCGGTTACACATTCCACATTAAAATCAGCCAAAATTCGGGCTGCATCAAAACGGGCTTTGGGATTTATAAATTTGTCAATTAATCGGGGAAAAGAAAAATCATGCTTTTTTAAGGCCAGCAAACCTGCGCGAGCTAAGCCTATGGGACCGGTGCAATATATGTTTTCTCCTGGAACTGCTTTCGAGCGGATGGGAAAAATTTTCCCGGTTCCATTCCCTATCGCAAAAAGATCCAGAGCCAGGCATTTTGAAGATGAGATATTACCACCGCCCAAACAACCGCCATATTGCCAGAGCGCCTGGTCAATACCGGAATAAAACCGCTTAATCATTGCCTCCGGTAAATTTGGCGGAATAGAAAAATTTACAAAAAGGGCAACTGGTTTGGCATATGAAGCTGCCAGATCTGAAAAGGTAATGCTTACAGCTTTGCGGCCAATCTCTTCAGGCGTTTGCCATTGAAGATTGAAGTGTACTCCTTCAATCTGGCTGTCAGTTGTAATTACCGGATTCTCAATCCCACTTAGCAGACAGGCATCATCACCGGCCGGAACCCTAATCACTCGGGTGGCATCTTTTTTATGACTTATCTGCTTTATTAATATATCAATCAGATGAAATTCGTCATCCCAGGCAGAGGCCAGCTTTTTGCGGGGTTGGCAATCACAGGCCTGCCCTGTTTTCAAAGCGCTGGATAGAGGATTGTGAGCCCTTGATATGTCGCTGATAACAGCTACACCCGCTGCTCCCTGCTGGATACAGGCTGCGGCATTTTCGCTGCTGATTCCGCCAATAGCCACAGTGGGCAGTTTTGATTTAAGTACCATCTCTTTTAGCCCTGCAAGGCCGCATACTGGTTTAATATCTTTTTTGGTTTTAGTTGGAAAAACCGGACCAGTGCCGATATAATCACAGTGGCGAAGATCGCTTTTTCCTAGCTGATCCTGATTGGATATTGTCAAACCTATGATTGCTTCAGGGCCTAGAATTTCACGGGCAATTGCAGGGGATTCATCTTTTTGCCCCAGATGAACTCCGTTTGCTCCAACAGCTTTGGCCAGCAGAATATTATCATTTATTAATAATGGGATGGAGTTGGTTTTGCAGATTTTTGCAATGGAGACAGCCTCTGAAAAAAAAACAGAGCTATAATTTTTATTACGATACTGAATAATTGTAGCGCCGGCCTGCAGGGCAATTTTCACCTGATCTAAAGGGGTTAAAGAAGGAGCCATGTCATCAGTAATAAAATAAAAGCAGAGTGATTTTTTAAAATCTTTCAAAAGCATAAATATCCAATCTGTTGAAACCAGGTAAGGGAAGAGAAAAAAACAGATTTTTATCTTTTTTATAAGTCTATATTCAATTTTTCATAAAGGAGCAAGTCTGCATTTCAACAGCGAATTAATTCAATCAATTGGTATTTTTTGTGCATGCTATTAATATTTATTGACAAAGTCTGTCGGTATGATTATTTTTTTTTAAATTTGGCAAAATTCAATCATGTAATGGAGACTTACGATTGATTTCTTTAATTAAGGAGGATATTATGTTTGAAATAACCGAAGGTGCAAGCAAACAGCTTGCAGAATTTTTTCAAGGTAAAGAGATTACCCCCATCAGAATCTTTTTAAATGAAGGTGGATGAGGTGGCCCCAGTCTCGCCATGGCTCTGGATGAGTCAAAAGATACAGACGAAGTGATTAAACAAAATGGTTTTACATTTGTTGTTGATAAAATGTTTATGGAAAGAGCCCAATCAATTAAAGTTGATTATAGTGTGTATGGCTTTAAACTTGATTGTGGAATTGATTTCAGCGCAGCGGCCAGCGGTTGCTCGGGATGTGGTACAACCAGCAATTGCTGTTCGTAAGAGTTTTAGTAAAAACACCAAAGGGGCTGATCATTTTAATGTTCAGCCCCTTTTTTTGTGTTTCTCTCCATAAAAATTGAGAGAAAGGATAATACAAAAAGTTTATCAAATAAAGCCAACGCCGTAAAATTATTATTATAACGGCCTAAAAAAGGAGTGTGGCTTATGCTTCTGGATTATGAAATTGATGAAAAAGTGGCTATTATTACCATGAATAGCGGTGAAAATAGATTTAACCCTGATTTTTTGGCTGCTTTTCTTGATATATTAGATAAGGTTGAGCAGACAACTGAGGCACAAACCATTATTATAAAGTCTGCCCATGAAAAAATTTTTTCCAATGGCCTTGATCTTGACTGGCTGGTGCCGACCCTGAAAGAACAAAAACTTGAAGAGGTTAAAAAGTATTTTTATAATCTGAATAAATTATTGATACGTATTATAACCTATCCAATGATAACCATTGCCGCTATCACCGGTCATGTGTTTGCGGCCGGAGCAATTTTTGCCTGTGCCTTTGACTTTAGATTTATGCGTTCCGACCGGGGTTATTTTTGCCTGCCTGAAGTTGATCTGGGCATTCCGTTTTTGCCCGGTATGATCGCTCTTTTAGGCAAAGGTATTCCATCCTATAAATTTGAGGAACTGACCTATACTGGTTGCCGATTGACTGCAATGGATTGCGAGAAACACCATATTATCACTAAAGCATACCCTCTGGATAAGCTTCTAAAAGAGACTCTCGGCTTTGCCAAAGGACTTAATAAACAACGGTCAACTGTTGTTGAAATAAAAAAAAGAATGAATAATAAGATCGTGCACGCTCTGGAAGTTGAGGATGTGCCTTATATTGAGTCGGGCAAATATAATTATTAGGAACGAGGATGAAATAACTTCCACAAGTA
>JASFBJ010000511.1 GCA_030149585.1 Desulfobacterales bacterium
GCATCAAAAAACAAGTGGCAAAACGGGGTGGAGGCCGCTGCTCTTGCCGGGGTCTGGCATATGTGCGACGATGATTTTGAAGCCGTAGCCCGGCAGATAGCACAGGAAAATGGAATTCCCCACACTGAGGCAGACGGCCTGGCCGTCCATGTGGGATATTATGACGCGGGCGGTCTTTATGACGACTTTTCAGAATACAAGGATTTTGAGATTGACCCGGATCCTGACACAAGCTTGAACGAGACGCTTTCTACGGAAGACGACCCAGTCTATAATAATGCTGTAATGGTCTTTTTAAACGCGGATGTCTCCACATTTTTAGCCGGAATTTTCGGAAAGGATGAAGTGCAGGTTTCAGCTCAGGCAGTGGCTTATGCAAAAGGCTACGGCATTTATTCATTTAGTGAAAATGATGAGATATCTGTACAATTCATGCGGGATGGATTCCCTGAATTTGAAAATTGCGACATACATTCCAATAATGATATAAGGTTTGAGTCTGAGCCGGATTTAAACGGTTCTAATGTGACAGCCGCAGGAGAGATTACCGGATGTCCAGATGGAATTTTTCCTGTTGAAAAAATATCCATTAAACCAATTGACTGGGATGAATTAAAGCAAAGGGCTGAGGAAAACGGCGCTGTTTTGACCTTTAGTGATTTTGAGGGCTATACATTTGATAATCCCAATATTATTAATGGTAATCGGTGCTCCAATCCAGGAAGAAACTATGTCTTTGAGCTAAAAGAAGGGGATCATAATAACGCCGTATATTATTTTGAGTCCGAAGGAACACCATCGCCAAGGGTCATATACATGGGCCAGTTTCGCCCTCCAGCAAGCCATTATTCTGTGACAAATTTGACGATTGCGTCTGAAATCAAAGTGAAGTTTATAGGGTTGCAACTACCTTATTCTCACCCATATTTAGGCGGTGAAGACGACGATGTAGTTTTTATTTTTTGTAAAGAAAATATAGAGTTTATCGGAACAAGTATTCGAAACCAGAAGATCAAAGGGGTAGTATTTCGCACTGAAGGCGATCTGATGTTTGATTTTGGGACTGTTAAAAACTATGATTATGTTGTTTATGCCAGATTTATGGCTGACGGCAAGATTACTATTAAAAGAGGACAAAATTATCCGTATCCCGCCCCTGAAGTGTTTCTTTTCAGCACGAAATTTGCACCGCCCTGCCCGCCAATCGGTGTCAGGCTGGGCAAACTGGAACCGGCAGGAACTTAGGGTTTGAACCCCTTCTTTTTGCAAAAAACAGTTATGAATTCCCATGCTGGGGCATAAAAACGAGAAATACTGATTTATCTTCCGGTATCAGAGACTGAGGCTGCTTTTACCTGCCTAAAAAGCGTTTTTAAAATGATTAAAAAATCGCTCATATTATTAATTTTGCTGATTGCAGGCATCCTTTCCGTGGGCAGCGTATCTGTGCAGTCAACACAAGCATTTGGAGATTCCCCTGCAATAATAAATAATAAAAATGAAATATTCCGGATTGAAAAGGCAATTAAAATTCATCTGGAATTTTAATTATAAAAACCAGTT
>JASFBJ010000063.1 GCA_030149585.1 Desulfobacterales bacterium
TATAATTTTGTAGCTTTTCGCTGAACAATTTTAAGTTTATGCGTAGGCTCTATAGTTTTCGCACAGACTTTGTTCCAAATGTTTCATACTTTTTGATGCAATCGCCCTGATCTTTGGAAGAATTTATATTGCAGTGTTCTGCAAGCTGTGATTATATAATTTGATAATCTGAACGAATAAAATTAAGATAAAAATCAGCCAAATATTATGAGGGGAATATCTACTACGATATAATTGAAAATATATAGGAAAATTCCAAATAAAGAGCCTTAAATGAATAATTTATTTAAAAAAAAGATCATGGATTTTTCAATGAATCGGCTTACGCTTTCTTTTAAGGACGCCGACCTGGAAAAATTGTTTTTCAAGGATTATACTGAAAAACATCTCATACATGGAAGACATTGCCACTGGATCGCCGTGTTTTTCTATTCGTTTCTCAGCATCTTCGATGCTTCTCTTTTCCCTGATACGCAATTTTCTATGTATTTGATAAGGTTTGGGGTTATTTTACCTGTTTTTGCTTTTGGCTTTTTATACTCATTTACAGCTTCATATAAAAAATATTGGCAATTTATTTTTGCCGGATATGTAATTATCACAGGAAGTGGCTATACCATCATGATAGCTATTGCTCATCCTCCAAATAGCTATTCCCTTTATTTGGGTATTATTTTTTGTTTATTTTTCGGATATGCTTTCATAAGACTCCGTGCCATTTACGCCGGCATCGCCGGCTGGCTGGTTAGTGTGGGATATCTTATCCTCATCATTCGGATATATAATGCCCCTGACACAATTTTGCTGAATTACGTTACCCATTTTGTCGGCATTAATTTTTTAGGTACTTTCATTGCGTATTCCATGGAGCTTTCCTCCCGGCGAAATTTTTTGCTGATCAACAATCTCACGCAAATAGAGGAAGAACTGCGCAAATCGCAAGATTTTCTAGAACAGCGGGTATTGGAACGAACTGCAGAACTCAAAGAAGCAAATCAGGCAATATTGGAAGATATGAATCAGAGGCTGAAACTTGAAGCCCAACTCCGTCAATCTCAAAAAATGGAAGCCATGGGGCTTATGGCCGGAGGCGTGGCTCACGATTTAAACAATATTCTTTCAGGCATCGTAAGCTATCCTGAACTTTTATTGCTGGATTTACCTGAAAACAGTCCGCTTAGAAAGCCCATTAAAATAATTCAGGAATCCGGCATGAAAGCTGCTGATGTGGTAGCCGATCTGCTGACGGTAGCCAGAGGGGTTGCAATTGGTAAAGAAATCGCCAACCTGAATACCTTGATTAAAGTATACCTGAACTCTGCTGAACACCAAAAACTGATTGCGCGCTGTCCGTCTATAACCTTTAAAACCGGGCTTGCCCCTGATTTATTAAATATTAGTTGCTCTTCCATCCACATAGAAAAGACCTTGATGAATTTAATCGCAAACGCTTCTGAGTCCATTGAGAATGCAGGAACAGTTAGCATATCCACCTTTAATCGATATCTTGACAAGCCTTTGAATGGCTATGAAGATGTTCGCCCGGGTGAGTATGCAGTGCTGAAGATAGCGGATAACGGTACAGGCATATCCTCCGAGGACCTTGAACGGATTTTTGAGCCATTTTATACCAAAAAGGTGATGGGCCGCAGTGGTACTGGTTTGGGTCTTGCCATAGTATGGAATACGATCAGGGATCATAATGGATACATAAACGTAAGAAGCAGTGAAAAAGGCACTTCATTTGAACTTTATTATCCGGTCTCCAGAGATGAAATAATTCCAGGAAAGGAAAAGCTCCCTCTCAAAGATTATCTGGGGCACGGAGAAAAGATCCTGGTTGTTGATGATGAAGAAAGGCAAAGAAAAATAGCCTGTGATATGCTAACCAGACTGAAATATGATGCAACAGCCGTCTCAAGCGGTAAAAAAGCCATAGCATACCTTAAGGAAAATTCAGTTGATTTAGTTATTTTGGATATGATCATGCCCAAAGGGCTTAACGGGCGTGAGACATTTCAGAAGATTATAAAGATTTACCCCGACCAAAAGGCTATCATCGCCAGCGGATTTTCTGAAACTGAGGAAGTCAAGCTTGCTCAGCAGTCAGGTGCCCGAAAATACATAAAAAAGCCATATACTTTAGAAAAAATCGGCATGGCCGTTAAAAAAGAGTTGGGAAAATAGCTGTGTCGATACTCTATAAATAAAATATGGATTTAATCCAATGACCGGTTAAATAACAACATACATCAATTCAATTCTCCCTCAAAAAGGAAGTCCGTTCTATGTTTCAAAAAGCATCAACTTGCCCCATTGCAGTTATTGGTTTGGCCTGCTGGTATCCAGGGGCGCAAAATCCGCTCCAACTGTGGGAAAATGTTCTTTCACGTCGTCGCAACTTCAGACAAATTCCAGATCAGCGCTTATCCATAGCAGATTATTATCACCCTGATCCAAACGAACCGGACAAGACATACGCTAAACAGGCTGCTGTAATTGATGGTTTTGACTTTGACTGGGCATCTCTGAGAATTCCGTATTCTACATATAAATCGGCTGATATCAGTCATTGGCTTTCTTTATATGTGGCTATTGAAGCTATTAAAGATGCAGGCTACTCAAGAGAAAATATTCCTGGTGAGCATACCGGTGTTATTTTAGGCAACACCCTTACAGGAGAACAGTCAAGAGCAAATACAATGCGTCTGCGGTGGCCATATTTTCGCCGCGCTTTTTTAGCTGCAACTCAATCAAAGGGATTTTCTCAGGCCCAGCTCATGGAAATTGAAACTGAACTTGAAGCGCATTTTAAATCTGTTTTCCCCCCGGCCACTGAAGACTCATTGGCCGGAGGCCTTTCAAATACAATTGCGGGTAGAATTTGTAATTTTCTGGATCTTGCCGGAGGTGGATATGTTGTTGACGGAGCCTGTTCATCGTCGCTCCTTGCTATTGCAACGGCAGCAACAGGACTTGCCAATGGGGATTTAAACCTGGTACTGGCTGGTGGGGTTGATATCAGTTTGGACAGTTTCGAACTGGTTGGGTTTGCGAAAACCCGTGCATTAGCCATGAACGAAATGACAGTCTATGATCGTCGCGGAGCTGGTTTCATTCCAGGTGAAGGCTGTGGTTTTGTTGTGCTTAAGCGTTTGGAAGATGCTAAAAATGACGGAGATTATATTTATTCTGTTCTTCAGGGATGGGGAATTTCATCAGATGGCGGCGGCACTGCTTTAACCGCTCCCAAAGCAGAAGGACAGTCGCGGGCCTTAATAAAAGCCTATGATCGCGCGCCTTATGATATTCGCAGCATTCATTTTATTGAAGGGCATGGAACAGCTACTTCTGCTGGAGATCAGGCAGAGCTTGAAGCTATTGCGATTGCCATGGGAAAAGGTTCAACTGCATCACAAGCATCCTTTTCCAGCGACAATCAACGCTTATGCGGCATTTCTTCGTTAAAATCACTTATTGGACATACTAAAGCTGCTTCAGGTATTGGGGGCTTTATAAAGGCTGTTTTAGCTGTAAACCGCCGTATTATTCCACCCACAGCTGCCTGTCAATATCCTCATCCGGTTTTTGATACATCTGCTCGAGCGCTGTATCCTGTTCTTTACGGTAAAATACATGATTCTGAAAAAAAATTGCGAGCCGGTGTTTCCGCCATGGGATTTGGAGGTATCAACTGTCATATAACCGTTGAATCCGGTGACTCTCCCAGCAATAAATTCGAACCTGCCATTGAAGAACGGGTTTTGCTAGTTTCAAATCAGGAAACGGAACTTTTCGTACTGACTGCTGATTCAACAAAAGAACTTGAAAATAAAATAACGGATCTTAAAAAAATCGCTAATGGAATCAGCATTGCCGAACTCTCGGATCTTGCAGCTAAACTTGGAAATGATGCATTTGCAAACGCCAGGGTTCGCTGTGCAATTATTGCCGGTCAACCGGATGAATTACTTAAAAGGCTTGAAGAGCTTTCCATTTTAGCAGCTTCTTTGTCTTCAAAGAATAAAATATTGCAAAACCCTGAACGTACGATATTTTTGAGTAACCAGCCTGCGTTAAAAAAAATAGGAATGATATTTCCAGGCCAGGGTTCCCAGAAGCTCAATATGGCCAGGGTACTTGTTGAACGCTTTCAATGGGCAAGAGATATTGTTGCTATGGCTGACACAAATACTGCCATGGGGGGCACGCCCATTAGTAATCTGCTTTATCGCCCCCTGGATCGGGCAGTTGAATCAGCCCAGGTAGACGACTGGTTTTCCCTCTTATCCCAGACCGAAAATGCACAGCCGGCTATTTGCCTTGCATCTGTTCTGTGGTTTATATTCCTTAAAGATCTTGGAATTTCTCCAGTTGCCGCTGGAGGGCACAGTCTTGGAGAATTGACCGCGTTTTTTGCCTCAGGAGCCTATGATGTTGATGAATTATTAAGATTTGCCGCTCTGCGGGGAAAGGCCATGGCGGCCGAAGATGAAAATAGCGGCACAATGGTAAGTCTCATCTGTTCTCCTTTTGAGGCAGAATTAATTATAGCTGAGGTTAAAGGATATCTTGTCCTGGCAAATATTAACGGGCCCTCCCAGGTTGTATTATCCGGAGAAAAATCTGCCGTGGAAAGTGCAATTGCCGCTGCTGCAAAAAAAGATATTAAAACTTATCGTCTTAATGTTTCAAATGCCTTTCATTCCAAACTGGCTGCCGGGGCTTTTGATATATTGAAAGCAGACAGTTCCATTCCCTTAACTCTTTTGACAAGCAAACTAAAGTTATTTTCAAGTGTTAACGGGCAGGAAGTAAAACCAGGTCTTTCCCTGAGGGATCATTTTGCCGACCAGGTTCTGGCCAGGGTTGAATTTATATCAATGGTTAAATCAATGGCCGGCATATGTGATTTATTTGTCGAAGTGGGGCCTGGACGCGTGCTTAGCGGTTTGGTAAATGAAATTACAGGACCAAACGGCCCTGTATGCCTTCCGGTTGAATCAGACCCCCAACAAAATCAGGATCTTAATAGATTGCTATGCATACTTTTTACCCATGGAGTCGATATTAACTGGAAGAACCTGTATAAAGGAAGATTAATTCGCCCTTTTACTCCCGCTAGCCAAAAGAATTTCATTATAAATCCATGTGAAAAAGCATTTGAAAAAATTAATGTTGATATCCAGGATTTAAATCCGCCTGTCATGGAAAATCTGGAAAATTTTATTTCCGACCAGATTAAATTATCTCAAAAAGAAATTGCCGAATATTTAAAAACCAGAGGACATTTTCTTGCTGATGTTATTAGGGCTGACCTGAAATACCCGCCTGCCGGCAAGCTACAAACAGGTATGTCAAAAATTGATCTGCCGGGCCGTAAAAAAGAAACTTTTACGGGGCCGGCTGCTGGAAATTCAGAGGATAAACAAGATTCTGTTATTTTGCCTCCGATTGTGAATGAGCAGGATATAAAATCCATTTTATTTTCAATTATAGAAAAAATCACAGGTTTTCCATTGAATAGCTTAAGCCTTGATATGCGGATTATAGATGATTTAAATCTTGATTCCATCAAGGCAGGTGATTTAGTGGCAAAAACAGCTATAGCTATTGGTGTTGAGGGCAAGATAGAGTCTCTTAATTTTGCCGGTGCTACTCTGGCTGAAATCGTTAAAGCCCTGGAAATAAGTGCTGATTCTGATCTTTCACTTCCTGATACTCTTGAAATACTGAGAAATATTATAGCTCAGGATACAGCGTATTCCACAAGCACTCTTGATGTGGATGCCATTATCGAAAAAACATTGAATATCAATGATGAAAAAATTATTGGAAAAATAATTCAGAACACAGCTCTTCAACTAAAACTGGAAATTCCCCTTGATTTAACACCAATCCTTAAACGAAGCCTCAGACAGATTGCAGCTATCATTGACCGGATTGCCGAAACCCAGGCTGGAATCACGCTTCCCATAGCCAGGGAAGAATCTGATTCATGGGTTCGTGAGTTTGAAGTTAAGCTGATAGAAGAAGCTTTTCCTCCACTCCCTGAATATAAAATGATGCGCCGGGAAGACAACTGGCAATTCAGCAACATTCTTATCCTTGGTTCTTCAGACAGCAATGAACTTTTAGAATCATTTAGCAATGTTTTTTTTAAACTTGAGGCCCGGGTTAAAATATCTTCATACATGGATGCTCAAAAAAATCTTTTAATAAAAGACCCGGCTTACTCTCATTTCATTATTATTTTGCCCAAAACATTCAATAGCGGGAATGTCAATCAAACTGAGTTACAAAGCATTATTAACCGGCTGGCAAGTCTTACTTCTCCACCGCCTGCTTCAGATTACCCTCGACGTCGTACCACAGTAACCTATATCCAGTTTGGGGGCGGATATTTCGGAAATCATCCCAATTTTTGCAATCTTAACCAATGCTGTGCCGGTGCATTATCAGCAAGCCTTCACCTGGAACGAAGTGATTTACGAGTGCGCCTCATAGATTTTTCTACCACGATTAATTCAAATATAATTGCTGCAAAATCAATCCTGGAAATCAATACTCCAGCGCCTTATGCTGCTGTTGGGTATGATAATAAACTTAAGAGACGGATTCCAAAATATCAACTGATTCAGCCGGCATTTTATAAACCCCGACCCCATAACTGGTCCCAGGATGATGTTATCCTGGTCAGCGGCGGGGCCAAGGGAATTACAGCATCCTGTGCATTGGCACTGGCCGGTGAAACCGGAGTCCGCATGGCCCTTGTGGGACGATCTGCTCATCCGGATATAAATTCTGATATTTCAGGGGATCAGGAAATAGCCGAAACCTTACGGGAATACTCTGATAAGGGATTGATTGCCAAATACTTTTCTTGCGATATTTCTAATAAAAATGCGGTTTTATCCATGGTTAAAAGCATTAAAGAAGAGATGGGAATAATTACAGGTGTGATTCATGGAGCTGGGCTTAATGTCCCCAGGAAAATCGCTGGGGTTTCGGATGAAATGGCTTTTGCGGAGATCAGCCCAAAAGTCATGGGGGCCTTGAATATTATTTCAGCTGTTAATGGTGATACCCTTAAAATATTTGTTGGTCTGTGCTCGATTATTGGAGTTACCGGCATGCCCGGCAATGCCTGGTATGGATTCTCGAATGAAGCTTTAAATATCATATTGCAGCGACTTGAAATAGATTATCCTGATATTTCTACTCTGTCGATTGCCTATAGCATCTGGAAAGATGAAGGCATGGGCGCTCGGATGGGAAGTGTAAGCCATCTTGAAAAGCAAGGAATATATGCCATTCCCAGCCATGAAGGAATTAAAAGATTTGTTCATTTATTTCTCAATGGCCCAGATGCCCATCAGGTAATTATTGCCGCTCGTATGGGGAAAATGGATACATGGCAACCCAAACCATTTGCTCAGCCTACCAAAGGAAGATATCTTGAAGAATTACTTCAAACAACCCCGGGCGTGGAATCTATTTTTAAGGTGCATTTGGCTTTGGCACTTGATCCATATTTAAAGGATCATCTATTTAACGGTTCCTACCTTTTCCCAACAGTATTTGGATTAGAGGCCATGGCGCAGGTTGCAGCGCATGCCGTTGGAGAAATTTTTAAGGGTAGAGTACGGATTAAAGATATCAAGCTGGAACGTCCTGTTACGGTAGACCCTGAAACAGGCGCGGATATAATCATCTGGGCAGAGGTTCAGGAGTTTCAAAAAGGATCAAATATCAGGGTTATCCAGGCAGGCATCTCAAAACTTCAAACTGGAATCAAATCTGATTTTTTCTCTGCAATTTTTATTACCGGGTTACCTGAAGAATTATCAAATTATTCTATTCCTGTTTCAAACCCCCCACTTGCTATTGATCCCAAATTGGATCTTTATAATGAGCAATTGCTCTTTCAGGGGCCTCTATTTCATCGAATTCATAAAATTCACTCTATTTCAACTATTGGAAAGCATGCTCAGCGCGCTGTTTTTAGTACTCATCTGGAAAATACCGACCGGAATTTTATGCTGGGAGATCCTTTTTTCAGGGACTCATTGCTCCAGTCCGCCCTGCTGCTGGTTCCTGAGAAAACATGTCTTCCTGTTTATATCAAGCAGCTTGATATCTACCCGGCATTTGCCCAGAATCCGGGAAAATCACCTGTTTCGATCTTATCCGCTGTTGACCTTACCCAACAAACAATACAAGATATTGAATATAAGGTCATGGCAGTTGATCAAAATGATAATCTTATAGAAGAACTTACCGGCTATACATTGAGGATTTTAAAGGATAATATTGATAATCCAACTGCTGCCGAGCTTGCCTGCCCTGATGAACGTGATAACAACCTGGTAAATAAAATTCTTGGCAATTTTTGTGATTCCTTTGGGCTTGAGACGCCTGCTATTTGTTTGAAATATATTCCTGGAATTCATGCTTTGTCAAAAAATGCACGCCATCAAAAAGAGCTTCCTCTTATTCAGGAAACCCTTAATTTGCAGACTGATAAAAACACTTCTCGTTCAAATCCATTTGAGATCAGATGGTTAGGCTCCGGAAGACCTGTAGTAAGTGGCGTACCGGAAAGCAAAATCGCGTTTTCATTATCCCATGACGAACGTTTATGTCTGTGTATTGCCGGAGCAGGTCGCCAGGGATGCGATATTGCGCCGATCATACCACAGCGTACGCGCCAAGAGTGGATCGGGCTTTTAGGTAAATCGCGTGCTAACCTGCTGGACGAATTGATAGATGATTCCTGTTCCCTTGATCAAGCTGGAACCAGAATCTGGTCTGCCATGGAAACCCTGCGCAAAATCGAAGGTAAAAGCAATGCTTCTTTAGAAATAGTTAAAAAAAATGGAGATGCTGTTCTTTTCCAGGTTAAAAGCCTAAGTACATTAATTAATCTGCTGTCAGTGAAACTTGATCTAACCTGGGGCCCGGAACGGATTCTAACAATTGCAATCTCAGAGATCAGGCCGTCAAAAGAAGAGGTTTTGAAGCCCGAACTTGCTTTAACCGGCTATGAAGATCTTTTGAATATGGATCATATTGGTATGTCCCTTGACGGCCCGCAAGATCAGGGTGTTTTTATTCAGCGTTTTCATGTGGGTTTTAAACCAAATGCACAGCTCAGCCGAACTGTCTACTTTACCAATTACCCCTTCTGGCTGGGAGAGGTTCGTGAAGCCTCTGTATGGCCTGTTTTAGGTACGGTTGGTGAACAATTCGCCAAAGGGAAATACGGTCAGGTGACAAATGATACACATTTACAAATTCTGGGGGAAGCGACTGCAAAAGACCGGGTAGAAATTAAATTATGGGCATCTGATAATCGTGGCCCCGCAAACTCAACCATGGAACTGACATATGATGTTAGAAAGATTTTGCCTGATGGTAGTTATGAGCGTTTGGCCAAATGTATTCAAAATACAACATGGGTCAAGGTATTAGAGTATGGGATAGTAAAACCTGAACCATATCCTGAATACTACCAAAAATTTATGGATAGCCCGCATGTCCTGTTATTACCGCAAAATAACGCTTTGAGTTCTTTTGAACCCCTTTTTGAACCTTTGCAGGAGCTTAAACAAAATAAAGATGATAAAGAGGAGTACACAGCCCCTGATGCTCCAGTTATTAAGCCAATACTTCATGAGCAAATTATACAAACCTCCCTTGATGATTCAAACCTTGTCGGAAACGTCTATTTTGCCAACTATTTTTCCTGGCAGGGACAAACCAGGGATCAATATTTTTATAATTTGATTCCGGAATATTTCCGCGGTACGGAAATAGAAAGTGAGTTGCTTTGTCTGGAAAGCCGGGTTGATCATCTCAGGGAAGCCATGCCCTTTGACAAGATAATTGTGAGCATGGCATTAAAAAAGCTAAAAACGTTCAGTGCTGTTTTTTATTTTGAGTATTTCAGGCTTGAGGCTGATGGAAAGCGTATAAAACTTGCCTTTGGAGAGCAAAACGCGATTTGGGTGATTCGTGATTCACAGGGAAAACCCATTCCCTCGCCTTTTCCTTTAAAGGTTAAAAAGGACTTTGAAAAATTGATTACTGTCTGAATGAAAAATCGGCATCCTTCAAATTTAGTTTACACTTTTTAGATGTTGCTTCTTGCCGGGTTCCCACGCTGGAGCGTGGGAATGAGAAAGCGATAACCGTCAAAAGCGTAAACTATCGTTGGCCATTAATGAAGGATGCCCAAGATTTGAAGGTTTAATTTTAGGCTTAGGTTTTTGACCTTTTAGTATTGCAATCTCATCTTTTAAAATTTGAATTTTTTCAGTTTGCTGTTGAATAATTTCCAGCAATAGAGATATCGTTGGCGTTATTTCTTCATCGGAAATTAATGGTAGCTGTTTTTGTACCCTCATAAATTCTGTACATATCAAAATAATATTGAGTTGTCTACAACTTTTTATATTTACCACATACTTTTTGAGAAGTTACAAAAATGGTTGCCGAAATATTATCATCGTCAGGACTTGTGCAATCAGAGTCAGTTGACACCAATGCACTGAAAGTTGTTGCCGCCTATTATGATTTAGATAGCGGAAAGGTAGAATTACTTTGATTGATCATATAATGAACAAACAGTACAAGACCTGCCAAACATCCCAGTATCATTAATGAAAACAGCCACACAGAGTTAGAATTATAATGCATTGCTTGATCAAATTTTCCCTGCCAGATAGATTTAAATGATCGAGACATACCACAAAGCCAGCATTGCTGCTGCCCATGAGCAAAAGGCCCTGTGGACACAATGCCGGCTTGGAGAGTATGAATACTTCGAGACATCCAGTTCTGGTTTGCCAGAAAAGAAATGACCGCCAGTAACCAGCAATTAAAACTCAAAGTTGCAATAATTGTCTTTGCCGCAAGTTTGCCGGAATTATTGATTGCCATATCATTTGAACCTTTTCTTTTATTCTATATTGCGGCTGTAAAAAGAAAGGCAGTGATAAAAACCCATACAAAAGCAAAAATAGACAAACCAAGTCCCCAAAATCCAAGTTTGTTTCGTTTTAAAAGCAGGGAAATCGTTGATAAAACAATCCCAACAAAGGCCAGAGGCCATCCTGCCCATCCACAGCACGCACTGCCTACAAAACTCCAGGAAGCAGCCAGGGAAGCAAAACATATTCCAATAACACCCACGACAAATGATGCTTTTTCTTTTCTTTCTTCTTCCATATTTGCAAATAAATCTGCCATTTTTTACCTCAAAAAAGTATCGATCTACAAAACCGACGTTAGTAATAGTTTAACCGGTTAACAGCTTAATTGATCTTTATATTTGATTTCAAAAAGTTATGCTACTGAGGAATTTACTAGGTTGGAATATTTATAATATTTTTTGCCGAAAATTAATGACAGCCATTTTTACAGACACAAAACACCGCAATCCAATGCAATGGCAACGGCTTGCTGTGAATTTACCGCATCGAATTTGGCAAGGATATTGCTGTTATGAAATTCAACCGTCCGGTTACTGATATTCAGAATAACAGAAATTTCCCACGCTGATTTACCTTTGGTGATCCAGGACAGTACTTCGAGCTCACGGGGAGTCAATTTCGGGTAGGACTTATTATTTGCAAAATTAATTCTTTTAACTGCCTGGGCAAGATGGGGTAAAACATAATCTAAAATGAGCCTGGATCGAGCGGTATTTTTTATGGTTGTCCCTGCAATGGAAATGATGGCACATTCTGATCCCTGCCGTCCTTTCTGAGCATACAACCAGCCATTAACCAGCCCTAATGATGCCGCTTCATTTGCCACCAGTTTTGTATTATTATTATCAGCATAGTGATTTTTGACATCTTCCCAGCAAAAAAGACCATTATTATGAAAAGCCGCGAGGGCAATGCTGTCCTTAAGAACATAGCCTTTTGAAGCATAGCGTTCTTCCCATTCTTCAGGAAAAGAAGTGATTAGTTTAAAGGCACGCATCTTTTTTGTCCAAAACTCGTTTTTGTCTCCATAGACACATCGCGCATGCTCAAACTCAAGCATAGCTCGCAGTTGATCGATAAGTTTATATAAAATGGCAGTTTTGCAGCAGCTCAGTGAGTTATGGATTAAATCCAAAGCAGCATTTGCATCTTTCTTTGATAATTTTTTATCAGGCATTTTTTTAATTATTTTCCATAGTCTTATTAAACTCTGTTGCAGGCCAATGTTCCATGACATATTTGAGCTGCCATTTACTTGTGGTTAGAAAAACCTTTGCATTTTCGGCATCTCTTGCGATATTATTTCTGTCATTTTTTTCAAAATCGTCCATTTTTTTGGAATCATCCCATGAAATCCATCTTGCTACATTTCAGACAGATCGGGCAAAGATGGCCTGAAGCTGTGCTGCATAGTTGAGGAAGTTATTTTGTCCGGCGCAATTTTGTAGATTTATTTCTTTCCGTGACCCTCAGGTTGGCGTTGTATTGCATATAATATTTCATACCAGCGCCCGCTCAGCGGCTCGCACCACGCAGCTACGCTGCGTGGTGCGAGCCCCCTGGAGCGGCTTGGGCGGCTTTTGCGTATTTTTCTCCAGCGATTTTGATTAATAATCTCAATGCTTCATTCACGGATACATTATCTTTAAAAATTTCAGCTACATCAGGAGCCAATAAAATCAAATTTGTTCCTTCCTTATATTTTGATGCATATTTACCTGTCACTCCACCTTTTAACTGCGATAAATCATACTCGGGGCGAAGCTCATCATCCATTTCATTATATATATTACTGCTCATACTGTTTCCTTTCTTTTCGTGTCAATTGCCTGGCACTAATAATTTTGATTATATTCCTTATTTCCACATGGGAAACAAAAAGCAAATTACCAAGAGATGACAAGCCGATTATTATATATCTGTTCTCATTATATGAGTGGTCAGGATCATCATAAGTCATTGACAATGGATCAGAAAACACTGTTGCAGCTTCATCAAATGATATTCTATGTTTTTGAATATTCTTTTTTGCCTTATTCGGATTCCACTCGAATTTTAGTGACATGCGTCATAAATCCTTGCTTGTTTTTTAAGCCTCCCAACGTATAAGTCAGCATGCAAAGGTAGGACAGACATTATTATCCTATCATAAATTTTTATGACTTAACCCTCCTGCTTTTTTATATTTTCTACTATTATAGAAACTTGATATTTTTTCAACACAATTTTTGAAAAAATTGAATCCACCTGCGATAAGGAAGGGGGACGAAATAACTTCCACAAGTAGGCGCACAGATTTAGGTTAGGTTCCTTTCTTAAATATGCACTATTTTCGGCTTTGGTAGCGGATAATGCTCAAGATATTTTGTAAATCTATTCCAGTGAGATAATGTTCAGATATTTATCTAACATCATAAATTTTCGTTAAAAGTGGGGTAGAATCAAATCATCCTGATGATACATTTATATGCGTTGCAAATGCTCAAGACTTCGGGGGACGCCCTTTATATTTATAGTTTTCAAATAATGGTTATTATGCTATGGTTTAATAATGTCGCGAAAATCAAAAATAGACGCGCCGGGTGCGATGCATGACATTATCCCGCGAGGTATTGAGTGTTGTAAGATTTTTAGAGATGATGCAGACTGCAATAATTTCCTGGATCGTCTTGGTGGAATAATTGACGACACCAGTACGGTTTGCTTTGCCTGGACGCTTATTCCCAATCATTTTCATTTGCTGTTTAGGACGGGGCTGGTCCCCATCGCGACGGCGGCTGGGCTGCTGTCAAACAGATGCGCATAGCAAAGATGTTTGAGAAATCAGACGAGCGTATTCTTGGAGATGGTGATTTTATTGAACAGATGCTTTCGGCTGCTGCGGAACAACTGGAAAAATACTATAGATTACAGGCCAGAGGCTATGACCTTGAAAAGCTTGCATCCAGGGTGTGTGATATTATGCACCTTGAG